>JAUMAI010000825.1:0-1674 GCA_032116775.1 Pirellula sp.
CGAACTCATTGAAAAATCACTTGCTGCACGAACAATTCTTGAAATCGAAATCGGCGTTGTCGGTGGCGAAGAAGATGGCGTAGAAGCAAAGCACGATGCCAAGTTGTACTCCACACCTGAAGATGCACTCATGACTGTAAAGACATTAGGCATGGGAGAACGCGGTCGCTACATGGTCGCTGCAACATTTGGAAACGTTCACGGTGTTTACAAGCCAGGAAACGTTGTATTGCAACCAAAGATTTTGCAGACACTTCAAGAAGCAGTCTCAAAAGAAAAAGGATTACCTACCGGAAGCAAACCAATGGATCTCGTATTCCACGGTGGTTCTGGTTCGCTGCTTTCAGAGATTCGCGAATCACTTGATTACGGCGTAATCAAGATGAATATCGATACAGATACTCAATACGCATTTACTCGTCCAGTTGTTGATCACGTACTTAAGAATTACGACGGCGTATTAAAAATTGATGGCGAAGTTGGAAATAAGAAAACGTATGATCCACGTGCATGGGGCAAAGCAGCAGAAGCAGGAATGGCTGCTCGTGTTGTACATGCATGCGAAGATCTTCGTTCAACTGGAACTTCGTTGCTCAAGTAAATGCCAGCACTAGTACTCCTCGGTGCCCAATGGGGCGATGAAGGAAAAGGCAAAGCCACAGACATTCTTGGCGACCGCGTTGATTATGTTGTTCGCTATCAAGGTGGAAACAACGCCGGTCACACAGTTGTCATCGGTGATCAAAAATATGCGTTGCACTTATTGCCTTCAGGAATTCTCAGTCCAAACGTAGTTCCAGTTATTGGAAATGGCGTTGTAATTGATCCGGGTGTATTGCTACAAGAAATCAAAGGGCTAACTGAGCGCGGTATTGATTGTTCAAAATTAGTAATCAGCACAAACGCGCACTTAATTACTCCGTATCACCGCACCATCGACAAAGTTTCAGAGCGCTTCTTAGGCAAGGCAAAGATCGGCACAACTGGTCGCGGCATTGGTCCTGCGTATGCGGACAAGATCAATCGCATCGGAATTCGTGTACAAGATTTGTTTGATCCATCTATCTTGCGTCAAAAAATTGAAGGCGCACTAAAAGATAAGAACCAAGTACTTATCAAGGTCTTTAATCGCAAAAACATCGAAGTCGATGAAGTGCTCGATGAGTATTTGGGCTATGCAGAAATTTTGCGACCATACGTTGCAGATACAGTTTTGTTACTTGATCAAGCTCTTAAAGCAGGAAAAACAGTTCTGCTCGAAGGTTCACAAGGAACACTTCTAGATGTCGATCACGGCACATATCCATTCGTAACATCTAGCAATCCAACAGCTGGCGGTGCTTGTACAGGTTCAGGAATCGGGCCAACACAAATTGGTCGCGTTATCGGAATTGTTAAGGCGTACACAACGCGCGTTGGTTCTGGCCCATTTCCAACAGAGTTATTCGACGAAGATGGTGAAAAACTTCGGACCATCGGCGGTGAAATTGGTGTCACAACTGGTCGTGCACGTCGTTGCGGTTGGTATGACGCACCAATTGCACGTTATGCGGTTCGCGTAAATGGTTTGACTGATTTCTTCTTAACAAAATTAGATGTGCTAACTGGCTGGGACAAGATTCCAGTATGTGTTGCTTACGAAATTGATGGAAAGCGCGTCGAAGAATTACCAGC
>JAUMAI010000826.1:0-298 GCA_032116775.1 Pirellula sp.
AGATAATTTCGGGCGTAGTCTCCTAAACCTTCAGCCCGAGCCCCAACAAACCCATCGACTCATACAGCCGCTACAATCACACCCTTAGCTCAATTCCCGGTCAGATCTTCGGCTAAGCCAACGGCATAAGCCTAACGGAACTCACCATATTCCATGGAGCCCGTTGGTACATTCTTCGAAGCTGTCTGCACTTGGAGATTCAGTAAGTCATGTCGCAAAGCGTTGACCTCTCCACCTTGAACACCCCATTCGTCAGCCTGTGCTAATAAAAGCTGCGACTCCTGAAAATCACCCAATC
>JAUMAI010000826.1:308-3639 GCA_032116775.1 Pirellula sp.
AGTTCTGGCGATCGCCAACATCGTATCGGTATCTGCGCGAGTAATCCGTTTTTCCGCCTCGCTCAACATCTCTCTCGCTTCACGCGTTCGTCCCAAATTGACCAAAGACTCGCTTCTTAACCACATCGCTCTTACCGGCATTCGATCCAAAGGATGCTCATCTTCCAAGCGATCCAAAGTCGCTAATGCTCGCTGTGGACGACCCGTACGATGATACAATTCGGCTACTGCTATTTGCACGGCAGGAAAATCAGGCTGATAAACCAACGCACGATGGTACGCAGCTAACGCCTCATTCCAACGCTGCCAGGCAACCAAGACATCACCCTGCAAAGCCCAGGCACCCGGATGGCGACGATTGGAAGATAGCGCTGTCTCTGCCTGCTTTGAAGCTTCATCCAGACGCCCTTGCTCGAGTTGCATTTGACCCAGGCGAACCGATAAGTCAGGATTCCCTCCTGACAACCGTACCGCTTGCTCCATGTGCTTCGTCGCCTGCTCTCGATCTCCCTTATTCCACATCGCCTCCGCAAAACCCCAGTGTGCTCGCTCATCCATCGCACTCTGTTTTAAGGCTTCTGAGAAGTAGGCTTCTGCATCGCCCCACTGCTCCTGCTGCAACGACTCCGCTCCACGCAGCGATAACTGACGCGCTTGCGCCAACGACTCTCCCATCGCTGGGCGACGCCATGTGCGACAGCCACCCAAAATCACCAAAGCGATCGCTAGCGTCAGTGTTAACCACCGACGGCTCTCTGCGTAAAATCGCTCTAGGTCCCTGCGTTTTAACACCCGGCTCTCCGGTCTGTACGAAGCCTCACCAATTGCCAAACAATGCTCCATGGAAAACACTAGCAGCTAATTCATGACGAAATCAATACAGATCCTCCTTACCCCCCACTACGGAGCCAGATCCAATGGAACCATCTCCAACGGAACCAGGCGTCTATCGCGGCCTTAATCTCCAGTTTCGCTATCCTGAAAACTGGACTCTCTCCGAAGACTCCGAAGATGGTCAGGTACATGCGGTTACCGTCGAAAGTCCCGATCATTCTTTTTTTGCTATCAACCGCTATCCCAACCACCAAGATGGCGCCAAACTCCTCTCGGAAGCTGTCGCTGCGATGGCATCCGAATATGAAAACCTAGAGCAGGAAGAGGGAGAAATCACGATCGCCGGTTCGGACTTCACTTCACATACCGTTCGCTTCTATTACCTCGATCTACTAATCGCCTGCCAGTTTGTGGCCATCCCAGACCAACGAGATTATCTCTTGCTCCAGTTCCAAGCAGAGGATCGCGATTTCGATCGATTGCACTTGGTCTTCCAAGCCATGGCGCATTCCGTGGTCGAATCGCTCAAGGTGCGTTAATGCTTTTGTAAACATTTCCTAATTCCAAGGTAATTTTTACAAATCGCTTTGCTAAATTTACAAATTGCTAGCAAACAATCAGGCAAAAAGAATCAACTAGGTAAAAATCCCTAGACCTGATGCATGCTTTTTGCTGATTTTTCCAGCCGAAAAATAGTTTTTCCATTTTGCATATCGTTTGGCACGATGATTGCACTGTCTTTCCATCATCAGGAGCAAGCAGTTGCCGAAAGAATCGCTCAGAGGCGATGTCGGCTACAGGGATGGCAACTAGCTCTGTTCGACCAAGCGTTAGGCTGAATCGAACAACCTGGCAAGTCATGGAAGCACCGTGATCTTAGAGGCGAATGCCGTTCAATGTATGACGGCAAATTTAATCTCCGATTCACCGGAGTAATGCCCATCTTTCACGGTTGAAAAGGGTCGGGGTGATCAAGTTAATCACCCTGACCCTTTTTAGTTTTTCAAGCACGTCTTCAGTCAATAGCTTCTCTCGACCGCTTTGCTCTTTAGCAACTCGAGACATTTTCAAGCTAGCGCAACTAAAACAACTCTCGATAAGCTTGGCACTACACAAGCTTGCCACCACACCATTTGCGCTCGCGGGAGATAGATAGCGCAAACTACGACTCCCAAATATCCTGCTTTCTAAAGCGAGCCTGCACCAAATCCTCAATCGCCTCAAAGAACCAGAGCAGACAATTTCGACCCTTGCCTGCCGTGCAGTTGTCAATCAACAAAAATGCAGTGAGCAAATCCCAATCTTCTACCGTGTCGATAAATTTTGTCCAACGGTTCTGATCACATTGCCCACGGCGATGGAACTGCTGATATAGAGCGTAAGGCTCGTCGTGGTATTGAATCAAATGCAACAAGCCTGGATCGTCACAATATCCAGCGAGAAACTCTCTCGCTAGACTTGCATGACTCTCAGGATTCTCGATAGGAACTCCCTCTTTCGCTTCACCCTTAAATGTATCGTGTACGTGAATGGCCAAGCGTAATTTCTCAATCTCCAGCAGTTGCAAGCGAGAACTGAGTCTCAAAAGATTGGCTTCGAGTTCCTGTATGTGAGCTAAGATGGTTCCTTCAGGATGCCCCTTACGAGGCTTACCCCACAAGATATTGCTCTTGTATCTTTCGTTAGCCTGAATCTCAGCCAGTATTTTTCCGTAATCTATCACTCCGGTAAAGTCTTTCCTTTTGTTTCAGGTGCAAACCAAATCAGCACCATACCAATGAAATATACACAGCTCAAAACTAAACAGGCTGATGCGTAGCCACCTGTGAGCTTCACAAAACCTAGATCAATTCCCGATTCAAAATACTTCACTAACGAGCCAAGTTGAAAACTACCAATCGCAGCTAGGATTCTGCCAAAGTTAAAGCCGAAACCTTGGCCGGTCGCTCGAATACGAGTTGGGAAAAGCTCGGGTAGATAAAGTGGTAACCAGCCATAAAAAGAAGCGGTACAAACTCCAGCGATAAAGGCGAATATCAACATCGGCACTCCGAAACTATCGCTCCCCTGGAACAACATAATGGCCGACAAAAACGATACGATACACAATCCGAAGTAAGTCTTTTTTCTTCCAACGACATCACCTAACCAGGCTGCCAGCAGGGCACCAAGCGTTGCTCCTGCCGAAAGACATATCAACATAATTTCCTTGGCTCGAGGTCGAGTCAGTTTGGCTGCAGCCTCAACATCACCCGCAGCTTCTAAACGACTCTTACTCTCTTGATAGGAGGTCTCACTTAATTTGTCAGCCCAAGCTGGCGCTTGCTGTGTCGCTCCCCATGTTCCAAGCAGAGCCACACCGCTTAGGCCTGCAGCCAACATCATCCTGCCCAATACTTTGTTACCGTTAAAAATATGGTTCTGATTTTGTGGCGTCACACCGGTCTCTGAGACACCTGAAGCTTTCAGTTGGTTCAGCGCTGCTTGACTATTAGCT
>JAUMAI010000827.1:0-8762 GCA_032116775.1 Pirellula sp.
ACATAATCTGCCTTTTTATCACCTACAAAGTGAATATCGCCCAATTCTCCTTTGCCTTGAAAACGCAGTTTTTCCTTCTGAGTTGGATCGAGCCTGCCATCGCGTTCCCAAACATAAATTCCCTCATTACATCCAGCTATAAATCGTCTACCGTCGGGACTAAAGGCGATCGAAGAAAAAGAACGATTCTCCATTTGAGAGAAGGGGAGCAACTGACTCGACTCCAAATCTACCCAATACAACGTCGGACGCGGCTCGCCGCTACTGGAACATAGCACTACCGCCTCTCGCCCATCAGGAGTTATAGCAACTCCCAATATATCGCGATCGATGCTAATTTTTTGCCCAATGCTCTTGATCACGTTTTCACTGAAATCGACTCGCTGGATAAAACTTTCAGCTCCACCTGCGGTACCGACAATAGCTTGCTGCTTCTCTGAAGCAATCGCTAGACAACTCAACGGAGCAAGCATCTCATATTGGGGTACGTCACGGTTAATAAGAGTAGAAACTCTTTCGAAAGCCCAAGTCCGTAAACTGGGACTAAGCGAAATGAAGGGTAAGTCATTACCCGCCAATAGTTCGTTAACATTCCCGCCGGTAGCTTTTCTTAATCCTGACTCCTGTTCAGTAATTTCCTGCAGTAAAACATTACTACGGCGTACGTTGTTAGCTTGAGCAAGATTGAATGCAGAGAGCATCCGAGCTTGAAAACTTCCCAATGTCGCAACGCGTTCATTCCGCAATGCTTCAACTGTTTTCCTTACCGCTTCAGCTCGCGCAGCCTTCTCTTTCTCCACGGAAATCTCCAGCTCCATATTCGTTTGAGAGATTTCTTGGTTCTGCTCTTTGATCACCGTAAGCTGCTGATTGATCTCTTGGTTTTGCAGTGCGATTTTACTATTGCTGTCCTCTAAAGTTTTGTTCTTCGTTTTAATTTCTTCGCTTTGCACGAGAATCTGTGCGCTCTGGCTGGTGATGTCCTCATTCTGCTTCTTTATCTTGGTGTTGGACTCCTCCAGAGCAATCGCTTGTTGCTTTACCTGATCGAACGAGTAGCCTAACCAAACGCTAAGCGTGCTCAAGCCTGTTAGAGCAACGATCGCTCCGATAGCGCTATACCGTCGCAGATTGCGATATCGCTTTTCACGCAAACGCGATTCGGCTTGAGCCTTCTCCGCTTTACGGTATAGTTCGGCCTCATCGGGCAAATTAGGATCCAATGTCTGTAAACAGACATCATTGTCGCCACGTTCCAACGCTTTTTGGGCATATGCGAGTCGGGCTCTTTTTAATCCCGCAATCGCTTCATCGTTTCCGCTCCACAGATCAAGAGCATTTCGAAACTTAAAGATTGCCTCATTGAATTTCTCGTAGTCCGAATCCTGAGTCGCCTTCGTCAAAATTATGGAAGCATGTTCACATAATCTCATGCTCTCGGAGTGCCTATTAACCTCACGTATAGCTTCCTGGAATTCAATTGCTGTAGCGTATCTATCCTTCGGTGATGCACTCATTGCCTTAAGGGCAACAGCCATCAAACCTCCTTCATCTGCTACAGGCAAATAGAAGTTATTTTTGGCTCGATCCAACACCTCAAAAATCGTCTTCCCATCACGAGGAGGCTTTCCCTCAATGAGATGATAAAGAATCGCTCCCAAGAGATAGATATCGCTGGCGATTCCGATCTTTGGCCAATCGTGCTTGGCCATCTCTGGCGACATGTAAGCTGGTGTTCCACCGAATGAGAACGGATCACGTTGAGATGCATTAGGTTGAAATTTATGTACCTTGTTTAAATCAACCGCCAGTCCCCAGTCCGCGACTAATACCTCACCGAACCCACCGATCATGATGTTGCCCGGCTTCAAGTCGCGATGAATGATTCCTTTAGAGTGAGCAAAGGCTAGTGCATCGCAGACCTTGAGCAAGCAATCGATATTCTCAGCGAGGGTATTGCTATTTTCTTTGAGAATTTCGTCCCATGCTTTACCATCAACCTTTTTCATCGAGTAAAAGAACTCGCCGCGGTTGGTGATCGCCAACTCATGAATAGGCAGGATGTTGGGATGATCAAGAGTGGCAGTGATCTCAGCTTCCTTAACAAACCGTTCAAGCTTTGAACGTTCGCCCTGGCCGCCTGATCCTTTGATGACCAACTTAATGGCCACAGTTCGCCCGAGCGCCGTCTGCTCAGCTGCGTAGACAACTCCTTGTTTGCCACGACCTAATTCAAACTTGAGATTGTAATCGGCATCACTTAACGCGAAATTTGGATTAAGGTTGAGCTGTCGCAGTGCTATGCGCTGTGTCAGTTCATCTCTTTTGTCACGCGGAAGACGCTGCAGTGATTGTGCCTGCTGATTGATACTTCCTGCCGCATTTTCCCAAATCTGGCGTACTTCAGCACTCTTATACAAACTGCTCGAATCACCTGATGGCCTTCGCTTTTCATCGCTATCAGTTGGTACGCTAAATGAGTTTTGCAGTGTCTTGGGGTCGATCGATGCGTCCAAGGTAGCATCGCTAGATGAAATAACACTATTACTGGAATCTGTTGAGTCAACCGTCGGATTACCCGTCATGCTCGGCAAGGAGGAGATATCAAGCGTAACTTCACTGATACTGCTCCCACTCACTCCAGAGTCTGTTGCCTGACTCCCATCTGGAACGGACATAGACGAATCGAGAGTGATATCGCTCGTGGTCGCGTTCCCAACAGACGAATCAAGTGTCTTGCTGTCGGTCGACAACCACGAATTTACAATACTGCTATCAGAGGAATCGATGGTTTGATCGTAACTGCCTATCGAATCCTGATTCTGTATACCTTCAGTTTGATCGTCGACGGTGAGATCCTTCGGAACAACCGTCTTAAGGTGGCTTGGTACTTCACTGACCGTAGAGTCAGCCTCAGAAACGTTTGTGGTCAAACCGATGTCTGTGTAGCTCAGATCAATCGTTGCCGTTGCTGAAGTGTCGGGATCGATTGGGAATGACTCGATCGTCTGCTCTATGACTCTTGAGTCATTAGAATCCAGAGTGAGGTTGTCATTATCCATTGCCACTTCGATCCTAGCGCCGCACTTCGGGCAGGGACGATCGACAAAATAATTAGCAACAGTTGTTCCGCATTGAGTGCACTTAGCCATTTTATTCACTATCTCTTCTTATTTCTTACATGACTCATTTGCGAACCGCCTCTTTTTCGCTGATGCAACCACACCAGACTTCCAATCGCTAAAGCAGAGAGGTTTTCATTCCCTAACTTTGGTAAGTCGCCTTCCTGTTCACTCTTCATCATCAGAGGAATTGCACTTCCCATATCACCATTTTCAGGCTTAGCTTTTTCCTCAGCCTTCTTGTTGGATTCTGTTTCACCCTGAGCATCGGGTGTCTTTACTGGGGTGTTTTCGGAGTTCGGAACTTTGGTCTCAGTCTCTGACTGATCAGCGTCGTCGTCTTTCTGAGAATCGCGCTCAGGCAGATCTCGAATGATGAAAGTACCGAGCAAAACCTCGCCACGAACCTTGTCCGTTCCGATCACGGCGTAAATACCACTTTCCTTGTCTGGATCACGCTCGTATTCCTTTTGCCACTGCCGAATCTGTTCTTCGGAGGCACTGACGATACCTTTCGATACGCCCTTCGAGCGGATCAGTCTTTGTTCATTAGGATCAGTGATCTGATCTGCAGTTGGCTCTTCCCCCTCGTCAACTTGACCATTCTGATTTCGATCATCGAATTTGATCTTATAAATCGCGACCTCTACCGTCTCCGACTGCAGTACGGATCCTTCGCCGTAGTCATTCTGCATGACACTCGCAACAATATCCGTTGCTACATAGACGTTGGGTTCACCGTCAATGTAGGGCAAAGGTACGTAATCCGGTGGAAGAGGAATGCCTTCTAAGGGTGGAGCTCCAGATAATGATTGGCTTGTATCAACATTGCCCGGCTTATCAATTATGACAGCGAGATCTGTTTCGCCTCCATCTGCGAATAAATAGAAATCGGTGCTACGACGCATGACAATCACACTGTCGAGCACGCGCGTCATGTCCATGTACGGCTTGCTATAGAACAAGCTATTCTCGCCGACATTGTTGCGAAGGAAAGTTGCGGCTTGCTCTGCCGTCTCAACGTGCGCCTGCAAGGGCCGTCCATCTCGTGGGGCCATTACATCGGATTGATAGATATCAGCGGATGTACCAAAGGATTTAACCACGCCGCCAGGATAGCCTACAGATGCATCTGCGTACTCGACGACGAATTCAAAGCCGAACTCCTGAGGTGCTCCAAAGGACATAGCAATTCGATGATACTTTGATGTGTCCGAATCGATGATATCAGGATTTAGTTTTGCCTCTCTGGCATACAAGAACTTGGTGGTAATGATATCACCAAAGCCATTCACCTCTCCCTCTTTGTTATTTCCGTCGTAGGCATTCGCGGAAAGCACTGGCGTCAACACGCGTTGTAACGAATTTGCATCGCCGAATCTGTAGGTTTCTAACGCACCACCATGGAGAATTTCGAGATCCTGTGAAGCGATGAGCACTATGGCACCATCATCGGTTGCACTAGAAATCGTCCTGACATTCCCATTGATGATAAGATCGCCATCAAGAGTTTCAGCGTAGATATTAGGACGGTTCAGAATACCGACAAAATCGGTTGTTACGGCACTTAGAACTTCCAGGCTACGCACGTTGGTGATGAAGAAGGCGTAGTTTCGCCCCAGCGATTCCTGGAATGACAAATCCTCTAAAAGTTGGTTCTTAGACTTACCAACAAACTGAGTCTGTCCAGAATACTCAGAAACTGCATTAAGCTCAGCGATGAGCTCAACGCCTTTGGCATTCGCAAGATCGTTAAGATTAAATATCGAATGACTTGCAGCACTTAAGATGCCTAGTGTGCTTTGATCCAATGTTCCAACATCATTTGCCTCTATTGAGAGTCGGCCAATATCCACAACGCCAAGATGAATGAAGCCACTCGCTTTCAAAACGGCCAAGTCATTGACCTTGATGCTATTCTCCGTCAGGTTACGTATGTAGCCATTCGCATTATAGGTAAGATCTTCAACCGTGATCGATTTAAGGTCAGCATTGTCGGCTTCGAAAACAATCGCTGAGTTGCCCTGCAGCGAGATAGTACCAAACCAGGTATTCCATGTGGTTCCTAGCTGGATCTCATCAGCCACAAACTCAGCATCCCCTGTGACGACCAGCGAATCCCGGCTTTGATCAGCAAGCTGTATCAATCTCGGAGCTTCCAGAGTCGCCGATCCGCTGATTGCTAGAGAGGACGCCGGACTGTCGCTAATGGAATCATTCGAAACAATTTGTAAACCGCTTGCCGTCGAGGAGCCCTTAAACTGAGTTGCACTATCCTCGAACAGCAGAACATGCCCGTTGGTGTTGAAGTTAAAAGTCCCTAACTCAACCTGCCCCAATTTACCAATTTCGATATCTAAATTCGATTTGAACGTGGAATCGCCAACGATCAGTAACTTATCAGTAGCTTCATCCGCTAACTGAATAGGCCCATTAGCCTCAAAAACAGCATCCTCTTGAACATTTAAAACAACACCCGTTTGATCACTGATGGCGTCGGAGGATACAAGTCGTAAAGACTTTGCAGAAGAAGTGTCACGAAGATCAATTCGCTCATCTTCGCTGATATCAACCATGCCATTGCTTGCATGGAAACTAAGCAATCCTAGCTCAACTGTTCCCTGTGGGCCTAGCCTTATATCGCCCTGAGATATTAAATCCACATTTCCACTAGCTGTCAGACGATTGCTCATGTCGTCAGCCAAGGTGATGTTGCCGACCGCCTCTAGCCGCAATTCACCAGTAGCATCTAATGTCACATCGGCTCTATCTTCGATCGAACCGTTGGCAATCAGATTCACATCACTTGCCGTAGAGGCTCCGTAGAGCAACAGGTTACTATTTTCTCTGATAAATACGGTTTCTGGGGTATTGAATTGGACCGCTCCGAGCACCACGTCTCCGGCAGAACCAATGCTAATTTCCCCTAATGCCTCAAAACTAGCATCTCCGCCGACGATTAGTCGATTGGTACCGCCATCGGCCAGTGTAATATTTCCAGCGCTCTTGAATTGTGCGAACTCACTTACATGAATCTCGGAATTTTCTTGATCCTGTATTGGACCATTAGAGGATAAACCTAGATTCAAAACACTTGATTGGCCTATCCAGTCCGTTCCATCATCCTCCGTGATGGTCGCGGCGCCATTCGTGTTGATATTTAAAAATCCGAATTTCACATTCCCTGCACTATCGACGTGAATTGAATGATTACCTTGTAATCGAGCAGTCCCATCGACGACTATTGAGTTATCTTGGTTATCGGCAATCTCTATTGCCTCCTCAGCGACAACAACTGCATCACCTGAGACATGCAAGGTAGCATTGTTTTGATCATAAACACTGCCATCTGAGTGCAGCACGAGATGATGTGTATGTGACGCGTCAGCTAAAACGAGATCGCTATCGAGATCAATATTGGTGTCAGCGTCAGTCTGAAACTGCAAAGTTCCTAGCTGAACATTTCCATTTTCTCCAACTTCAATATCGTTATTCGCGAAGAACTTCGCCCCGTCTGTAGCTGTAAGCAAATTCGTGACTTGATCAGCGAGCTTAATGCCTGATGTCGCCTGGAAGACGCCCCAACTGCTAAGTTCGATCTCCGCAGTCTCGTTATCTGTGATATCACCGTTCGTTTGTAATTCCAGGGAAATTGCTTGCGACTGCTGGGAAAACTCGGTGCTGTCATCCTCAGAAATGTATACCGACTTTTGACTCTGGAACTGTATTGTTCCAGACCGAAATTCTCCAGCTCTGCCTAGATCAATGTCCCCACCTGACGCGAAACTACCATGTCCACCAATGACCAACCCATTCGCGATATCATCGGATAGCACTAAATTAGATATCGATACAAAGGAGGCGTCATTGGTGACAGTAAGAGTCACGTTACTTTGGTCATTGATCGAACCACTACTCTGAAGAAGCAGATTTCCTGCGGTGGAAATTCCGCTCAAGAGTACATCACTATCTTCATGGATCTCAACACCCAGCAAGCCATCAAATTGTAGAGTCCCGAACTGTACATCACCCGCTGCGGCAATCTCTATCCGACCTCCAGCGGTAAACTGTGCATGGCCATCAATGTTGAGTTGGTTAGCAGAACCATCTGCCAATGATATATCGCCCAGGGCTTGAATCAATGAATCGCCTAGGACCACCAGCGAGGCATCTGATGTATCGTAAACGGATCGCTCAGTTGCCATTGATAAACTGGAGGCCTGTGAGAAGCCTTTCAAATTAATATCTGAATCGACTTGTAGTGTTGCTGAGTTAGCCACCTCGAAGCGAAGGGTCCCAAATTCGACGTTACCAGCTGCGCCGATAACTAAGGAGCCATTTGTGCGAATAAATGTATCACGTCCAATTTCAAGCCGTTCACCGATTTGATCGGCCAAGACAATATCGCCGCCAGCCTCCAGCGTTGCGTCCCTGGCAACTCGGATTTGAGACCCAAGATCAATAATCTCATGACCTGTAACGAGCTTCATGTCCCGAGCTAGTTCAATCAGACGCCCTCCGAGGTCAATGTCAGCGTTGGGAAACAGAATCTCCAGATCTCTGAATTGCTGTGGAATGGAACCAACTGTTGCTGTAGCCGAAATATTTCGCCATCTTAAATCAGTATCAACACCTTCTATCTTCCAGTCACCGTTAAACTGATTGTTCATCAGTTGTCCATCATCCAGCACAGTGGCAGGAGATGAACTAGCACGAGCGAGTAGTACACTTCCATTGCCATTTGCCAATGCAATATGCGTATCTTCGCTGATCACAAGCAAATTTGTTCCAGCACCAGTATCCTCACCAGACTGTGTGACCAAATCGCGAGATGACAGGGTGAGTGCTTTTAGAGTACTTCCATCCAAATGCGTTGAACTTGACTCCCGAACATACGCAGTCAGCGGAGAAACCAAGCCGAGCGATCCTAAGTTTGCGGTTCCGAGCTCTCCAAGCCGGATCTCACCTAAACTTGATACAAATGCTTTTCGATCGACCTGGAATACATCAGTCGCCTGATCTGCTAGAACGATAGATGAATCGGCGACAAGCCTTACCTGCTCAACAACGACATGACTCGAGGTTGTATCCTCGATTTTCCCAGAGGCTGTCAGCATTAGCTGCATTGCCGATGATGAACCAGAAAGAAGTGTGTCACTATCTTCTTGAATGGTCACATTGCTTTGTGATTCGAAACGTAAGCTGCCGAAGTTCGCTGTACCCGCAGGGCCGATCGTGATGACTCCCGGCGCAGTGACATCGAGTAAACCACCGACCGATAAGACATTGGAGCCTTCATCGGCGAGTGTGACTGAGGTCGCCACTAAGTGGGCCGCTTGAGCGACCGTCAGCGTGGCGTTAGCTTGATCGGTAATAGAACCCGTCGAAGTCAAGGCTAACGAATCGGCACTCGATGCGTTTTGCAGGACAGTATCGCTATCTTCTTGAATCGACACATTGCTTTGTGATTCGAAACGCAGACTGCCGAAGTTCGCAGCACCGGCGGGGCCGATCGTGATCGCTCCCGGCGCGGTGATATCAAGCAATCCATCGATCGATAAGACATTCGAACCGTCATCGGCCAGGGTAACCGACGCTGCCACTAAGTGGGCTGCTTGAGCCACCGTCAGTGTGGCGTTA
>JAUMAI010000828.1:0-1125 GCA_032116775.1 Pirellula sp.
CAAAAAACTAGAACAAGCGGGCCGTCCACGTGTACTCTTGGTTTCACCGCGTATTCGTCCAGCGGTGCGACAAATCACGCATAATTTCCTCCCAGACTTACGCGTATTGAGTTACAACGAAGTCACCCGCGACACGCAACTTGAGGCCGTAGGAGTAGTCAGCGATTCTCAGATAGGCAACCAACGAGCAGCCTAGTATGGCCCTTTGGAATCAGCAAACTTAACTACCAGCAACCAACCCAAGCAGCCACCAACCCAAGGAACACGTTTAACACTTTGCTCATTCAGGCCGCTAACTTTTCTGCCTTAACTCTCAAAGAGCGTACGCAACATCTCGATTGTCGCTTGCAAGATTCCTGGTGATAGAGCGTTATCTCTACCAGACAATATCAGGCGCATTGAAAATCGGCCCATCGATACAGGTACGTTTGTAATCCCAATTTCCATCGCTCTGCTTAACTTTAGCGACACAGGTAAAGCAAATACCGATACCACAAGCCATCGGTGTTTCCAACGAAACTTCGCAAGCGACCTGATGATGCTGGGCGATTTCTGAAACGGCTTCCATCATCGGCTCAGGACCACAGCAAACCACGCGCACCGAGCTGTTAGATAATTCTCTCAGTCGATTTTTGAGCAAATCCGTAACGCGCTGGGGTGGCCCAATCGATCCATCATCGGTTGCTAATTCAAGCTTTAGACCGGTCGCTCGGAATTCATCCAAGCCCGCAAAGTAATTGGCGGAACGAGCTCCATAGAGCAAGTAGACATTTGAAGCATATCCGTTTTGTCTGGCAGGAGTTCCGTACGCCGCCCCCCCCAATGCTTCTTGAGCGAGAGTTAAGAACGGAGTTTGGCCGATACCACCAGCAACCATAACCAAATGCTCAACCGCTGAATTGCTGAAGGAATTCCCCAGTGGTCCCCAGATTTGCAGGCGCTGACCTTTCGACATCTGAGCTAATTGAGTCGTCATTCGCCCTTTGACTTGATAGACCAGTTCAAGCCATGGGCGTTGACCCGATTGAAGGTCTGAGAAAATACGGAAACCGCCTGAAAGTAGTTCATCTGAAAGACATTGAAGCAAAACAGGAAAGAAAGGATTACCAGGATGATGTGGTTTTA
>JAUMAI010000828.1:1135-8715 GCA_032116775.1 Pirellula sp.
CCCGATCGTAGATCCGCGACCGAGTAGATTGCCAGCGCACGACCGATCAATGGATCGGTACGATCTGCAATACGCAACATCACGAATTGCCCTGGAACGCAGGCCGTGGCTATTTGCGGTGCTTCGACCCGCAATTTCCAAATGCCTTTTGCCACAGGTGCGTTATCGATCAATTCCGCTGTGATGTATTGCAGTGGTGCCTGGCAATCATGAACCGTCATGGTCGAGTGCCTTTTCCTTGAACTAAGCAGGTGAAAGAATAGCCAACAATCAAAACAATGCTGAGCTTAGCATTGTAAGATTAGCGACCTCCCCGTCTACCACTAGGTCTACCACCCTGTCCGCCACCGCGACCACCCTGTCCGCCACCGCGACCACCCTGTCCGCCTCCGCCGCCGGAACCGCCACGTCCTCCACCTGGACGCCCACCAAATCCTCTGCCACCACCAGAGTCTCTACGACCTGGACTTCGACCACCGCCGCCTGGCCCCCTGTCACCCCCGAAACCCCTGTCACCCCCGAAACCCCTGTCACTCGCAGAGCCTCGATCGCCACTTGGGCCACGGCCACTTCCACCACGGCCACTTCCACCACGGCCACTTCCACCACGGCCACTTCCACCGCGGCCACCATCACCGTAACCACGTGGTCCGGAATCACCGAAACCTGATCCCCTCCGGTCACCTCGAAAACCGCCTCGTTCTGGTCGATCTCCACCGCGTTCGCTGCCACGATCTCCACCTCGCCCCCTAGGACGATCGGAGCCACCTTGCTCGCCGCCAAAGCCGCCGCCGGAACGACGATCGCGAGGTCCGCGATCGCTAAATCGACGCTCACCTGAGCTGCGTTCACTGAAGCCGCGATCACTGCGGCCGCGGTCTTCAAAACGCTGCTCGCCGGACTCACGCCCACGTGGACCGTCGCTTCGACCTGGACGAGAGCCTCGTCGTTCGCCACCGTCACCGCGGTCACGGAATCCGCGATCTCCCCCGTCACCGCGGTCACGGAACCCGCGCTGTCCACCGTCACGGAACTCGCTCCGTTGTCCAAAGGAGGGTTTCCGGCCGCGATCGCCACGCTCATCGCGTTCGCCACGAAACTCCCGAGGTCGATCTTCAAATCGATCGCGACGCCTACGATCGTCGCCACGCTCTCCACCGTCGCGATTGGCACCCTCTCGATTGGCACCGGCGCGATTGCCACCATCGCGGTCTCGGCGGTTGGAGAAGTCGCGCCGTCCTTCGGCTCGAAACTCACAACCACGGCGTTGGTCTCGCGGACCCGGCTTGCGATTTCCGTCACCTTCCCGCTTGTCAGCCGAACGAGGCTTACCGCTTCCCTCGCGATTATTATCGCGAGTTCCACCGGCAGGCCCACGTCGCTTTCCTGATACAGATGGAGGTAAGAAAATCTCGTCGCCATCTTCGTCGATCAAGACGTCCGGCAACTCATCATCATCATCCCAATCATCATCCTCGGGTGGTACATACTCGAGCACCTCACCACCATCGCCACGGTAATCAATGACCACACCGAGATCATCATTCTCGAGCATCTGCTGAGCTTCTAACTCCTCAGCAATATCTTCTTCGCTTTCGATGGTATCTTCGATGGGTCCAGGAGCGATAATCTTCTTACCGCCCGGCTTACCTTTGCGATTCTCTTTTTTCTTGTGTCGCTGTTGTTCGGCTTCTTCGTACAACTTACGTACTTCTTCCGCCGACAAGGGACGATAGGAACCTGGAGGTATATCACCTAAACGCAAGGAACCGATCGCAACACGCTTTAGCTCAACGACTTTATGACCCAATCGCGCAAGGATACGACGAATCTCGCGATTTTTGCCTTCGCTCAATTCAATTTCCAAATCGGTAGCATGGCGTCGTTGCTTGCGAATCTTGACTTTATCAACTCGCGCAAATCCTTCTGCCAAGTGAATACCACGTTCCAGTTGTGCCAAGTGAGCAACATCGATTTGCCCCTGCACGGTAACATAGTAGGTCTTCGAAATCTGAAACTTCGGATGCGCCAGGCGTTGTGCCAATTCACCATCGTTGGTCAGTAGCATCAACCCTTCACTACTGCGATCCAAACGACCGACAGAAAATAATCTCTCTTTATCAGGCACCAAATCAACGACCCGAGGCCGACCCTCAGGATCCGAATTGGTTGACAGAATGCCGACCGGCTTATTCACTGCATAATAAACGGGCTTGTGGCGTTTTAGTGCTTCGCCATCCACTTTGATTTGATCTGTACTGGGATCGACTTTAAGCCCCAGCTGTGAGACGACTTCGCCATTAACCTCAACTCGACCTTCACTAATGAATTCGTCACAAGCTCGACGACTTCCTAGACCAGCGGCGGCGAGCACTTTATTGAGACGTTGCGGTCCGGCGCCTAATGGCCCCCAGCCGGACGGCTTCTGTTTACCTGACATGGATTGCGAACCTCGAAGAATGCGATAGCGGGAATAACTGGTTCTCACCAACCCGGCGATAACTCGACGTTTTCCCAATAGGCGATCATATCTTGCCCAACCCTAAAGCGCCCAGGGTCTAAAATCCCCCGAATCCCTCCGGAATAGAAAAAGAGGTGAAATAGTCGACGGAAGCAGAGTTTTTCGGCTTTGTGTAGGCCGTTTTAAAAAAATAGCCACCCAGCGCGAGTGCAGAACGGTCCCCTTATCCGAAGGCAAATCCGGCCTAATATTCGCATGTCCATGCCGAGGCTTGCGCTTGCTTTAGACCTTAGGCGCATAGGCCAAATACACTTGCGGCACACGCCAGCGAGTCGCTGCCAGCCACAAATCGCACGATTGGGGAGAGCTTTTGTTACCGAGGAGGATTCGCGTAGAACGAGGACATACCAGGTTGCGAAAAGAGCTGATTTCTGGTCGCCTCAGGCAATGGCTGTTGGTATTCGCGAGGCCTTCCACCAACGACTTCTGGCCCTAGATCGTTCAGCGGATAAGGATCATGGTAGACAGCCCGCGCGCTTTGCCGATCCACTGTCCCTTTTCCAAATCCAGGGATACCCCAACCGGAACGATTGGCACAACCGGTACAAGTTGAAGCTGCCATAATGAGCAACAGCGAAATACGCTTCATTGATATCTTCCCATCCTTGAGGGTTGCCCTGTACCGCGCGGATCCTACCTTGAATCCATGGATAGAGAACAGGGCAAATCGACGATGAAGCGAGATTACGGAAAGATTTTCCGCTGACCAAAGGACCTATTCCCAAAGCTTCTCCGACAACAACTCAGAAACTGAGAAACCTCTAAGTCCTAATCACCAAGGGAGTTTGATCTTCCTTCTCTCTCACTTGTCTCGCGACACATCTGCATCACCGCCACGCTGCAAGTTGAATGATGAACAATTGCAACCGGTCACTGATGCATCTACAGATCCATTGCTAGCAATCATCATCGATACAATCCAGGTAAAGAATTCACCAAGGCAGAGTTGGAGTCGATGGGATTACATCAATACCTAGGTATGCTACGCATCTTCGATAGGAGTGTTTTAATCGTAACTTCTTACTTAATGGTACGAGCGATCCACTAATAACCCAACGAGAAGAAGGTAACGGCGAGGTCGCGGCCCTACTTCTAATGCAATTACCGAGCAATCAAAGCGACCGAGTTGGGATCTTCGCTTTGCCACCACACATCCTCCAAGGCGGCTGGCAGTAGCACGCTATCACCATTTTTCAGGGCAATAGATTGACCATGCCAAGCGATTTGTCCTAGTCCACTGGGAACCGTCACCATCGTGAAACGGCCTGGTTGATCGATCCGTACCGCTCCAGAACCTGATAGACGTTGCAAATGAAATTTCGAACAGTCGACCAGTGTCTCCATTCGTGGGATCGCTTGCTCGGCGGTCGATTGCTTAAAGACGATAGCAGTTTGTGGCTCGACAGGACCGCGCTGATAATCGATCACTTCGAGGGCTTGTTCGATGTGGAGTGGTCTACTTCGTCCCGACGCATCCGTTCGATTCCAATCGAACAGCCGAAATGTTGTATCGCTGGATTGCTGAATTTCGGCCACGATGAGTCCTCCACCGAGGGCGTGCACGGTGCCAGCTGGGATAAAGATACAATCCCCTGCTTTTGGATGAATTTTATGAAGGACTTCGTGAGTCTTGACAGCTTGGACAGCCAACTGCAACGCTTGACGATCGACCCCGGGGAGCAGACCGGCATAAACAACCGCCTCTGGTTTAGCGGCGACAACGTACCAAGCCTCAGTCTTCCCCAAATCGGGCTGCGGCATCTTTAGTCCATAGGCATCATCGGGATGGACTTGAACGGAGAGGACCTGATGGCAGTCCAGATATTTCAAAAGGAGTGGGAAATGTAAGCCTTCGTGGCGTATTGGCTGAGCCTGTAGTTCGGTAACCACCCGTTCACCCAAAAGCTGCTGCGGATATTCGGCGATCAGTTCGGCGAGTTTTTTTCCCGCCAGCGGGCCGCTGCTAACCACGCTTTGGTCTGCCCCATGATCGACAATTTCCCAACTTTCGGCCCAAATCCCCTCGTCGGGTATGTTTTTATTGAGATAGGTGCGTAAACCTTGGCCACCCCAGATATAGGAGCGAAAAAGGGGCTTGAATTGTAACGGATAGAGGGGGGAGGTGACATTTAGCATGGCACACAACTCGCTTAGGGCTCAAAATAACCACTGTCAGGATCCATACCCTGGATCATAATATGCTGTAAAGTTTAAGCGATTGCCACAGGGCAAAATATTGCTTACCGTCACGAAAACGTTGTGGATACCAAACGAATATGACAGCCCCTCGAATCTCGCCCCGAGTCAGCGACGACCTGTTTGATAGCAGCTCGATGACTTTTGGTGAGCACTTAGAACAGCTTCGCAAAGCTCTCGCCAAAGCCTCGATATGGGTCGGAGCGGGTTTAGTGATCGGGCTATTCTTTGCCAACAATGTCGTTCAATACATCCAAACGCCACTGAAAGCGGAACTGGAAGAGTATTATCTCAAACAAGACGAAGCCCGGCTAAAGCAGATGGCTGGTGGTAAAGATCTTCCACCCGATTTGTTGACCTGGACTCGGGCCAATGGTTTCGTCAGTGAAGATTTTTTCATCGATCCTCGAGACCTCGCGTTTCCAACTCCCTCGAATGCTTCTCAGCCACTTGAGACTAAGACGGTCGAGGCTACGAAAGCGAGCGAGGAAGCGAAACCAACAGATGCTGCATCCAGCGAGACCACTAAAACTGCATCCGCTGCCACAACTGCAGCGCAGCCCTCACCCACCCAGGCCAACGCGATTGAGAGTCGTCAGGTCGATATCCCAGACGAGGGCTTAGTGGCGAGATTACAGCCTATCCGTATTTGGAAACAAGTCTCGACCAAAGTTGAGACTCTAAATATTCAAGAAGGTTTCATGATCTGGCTGAAGGCCGCGCTTATCACCGGGATCGTGATCGGCAGCCCGGGTATCTTTTGGCATATCTGGGAGTTTGTTGCCGCTGGGCTTTATCCACACGAACGACGTTATGTGTATTTCTTTTTGCCGATGAGCCTCGGACTGTTTCTGTCTGGTGTTTGCTTAGCGTTCTTCGTGATCTTTCGATACGTGATCGAGTTCATGTTAAGCATGAACGCTGGCTTGGGCACCGACCTGTCACCACGTCTCAATGAATATGTCTCGTTCGCGCTTATCCTACCGCTCGGCTTTGGCGTTGCTTTCCAATTGCCCTTGGTCATGGTGTTCTTGAATCGCATCGGCATGTTCACTGTGCAAAATTATTTACAACAGTGGAAGATCGCTATTTTGATTATCGCTTTCCTATCGATGGTTTTAACTCCGAGCGGTGATATCTATAGCATGGGTGGCATGGGCTTACCGCTGGTGTTTCTCTACTTCCTCGGCATTGCCCTCTGCAAATACCTGCCGATGGGTCGTGCCTTGGGAGCTGAAGGATACGATCCGGTGGCTTAGTCATTTAACTGGCATGGCGAGCGTTTCTTCCGTGATTGCGGCGGAAGCTCAGCTACTGCTGGGACACATTAATTGTCAGAAAGCAAAGCTGGAGTTGTGGCTCGTTGCCGACTCATACGCTGCTGTGCGTTGTTAGATGCAAGAGCTTGTGCGAATCGAAAACTCGTGCGATGGCAATGAACTGGGGGCGTTTTGTCGTAAAGCAGCACAGGATCTAAGACAGAAACGCTATATTGCGTCGCTCCCACGCTCACCGGTGCGTATCCGAATACAATCATCCATGGGCAAGACGAAAATCTTTCCGTCTCCGATCTGTCCTTTCTCTCCACTGCGTGCTGCTTCCATGATGGCTTGAATGGTTGGTTCCACGAAGTCCTCGTTCACCGCAATTTGCAATTGAACCTTTCGCAGCAAGTTGACAGATGACTCCTGACTTCGATAGATACCGAGCTGTCCTTTTTGTCGACCGAATCCTTGGCAATCGACGACCGTGAGCCGAAAGACCTCGACTTCCGTCAAAGCATCTTTCACTGCCTCCAGCCGATTCGGTTGAATGATCGCGATGATGAGCTTCACGCTTTAGTTACCTAGAAACAAGTCTGCAATTCTCGAGAGACGAAAGTTTCCACGAATGTTGGTCATTGACACTATTGTCGACTGAACCAACCGCTGCAGACTACTTGAGAAGAGGAAGAAAAGAAATACCCCGGCCCGAACTGGTGAGGCGGACACCGGTTCAAGGCCGTTGGGGTACCCTTCTGGCCCAGGCAAGGGCAGAAGATTGAATCGCGTCGGGTTCACTTTGCAAGAACCAAACGCGATGATTTCACCTATATTTTTAAACCTGAAAATTCAACCGTTTCACTTCCATCCCCTTAACGCCTCAGATGGAATCTGTCATTGGTTTGAAGAGAAAAACATGTCGCTCCGTGGTAGACCGGCAGAAAAAGTCTCCGCACGGAGCGACACAGGGTAGCTCCAGGATTGCTTACCTAGCGTCCTTCAGCTGGATAAGCATGCATGCCGTGTTCAGAAATATCCAAGCCAGTTTGTTCTTCTTCTGGCGTCACACGAAGCATGCCGATGGCCTTGAGGCCAATGAAGAGAATCAGCAGGGTCACAAAACCCCAGGCACAATAAACGCCCGTTCCGATGAGCTGGGTGGTCAGAGATTTGCCATCGCCGAACAAACCAACAGCTATCCCGCCCCAAGCTCCACACAAACCATGCACAGGCCAAGCCCCCACGGGATCGTCGATCTTGAGATTTTCTAGCAGCAGCGTTCCAGCAATAACCAAGACACCAGCCACCGATCCGATGATTAATGACTCAGTGTTTGTAACGCAATCGCAGTTAGCAGTGATGCCAACCAAGCCAGCCAACATCCCGTTGAGTGCCATGCTTAAATCGGGCTTACCAAACAAAATCCAGGCCACTGCTAAGCTGACGCAGCATCCAGCCGCAGCCGCGAGTGTTGTGTTAGTCGCCACAGTCATCACGATCCCTGCGTTCGCATGGTTGGCGAAAGCAAGTTGGCTACCTGGGTTGAAGCCATACCAACCGACGAGCAGGATAAATACGCCAAGAGTTGCCAGGGACATGTT
>JAUMAI010000828.1:8725-10308 GCA_032116775.1 Pirellula sp.
TTACCGTTGGAGTTAAATCTGCCGATGCGGGGTCCCAAAATAATAGCCCCAGCCAAGCCAGCGAAACCACCGACAATGTGAACGACGCAGCTACCTGCGAAATCATGGAAGCCCATCTCATGGAGCCAACCGTAGCCCCACTTCCATGAGCCGCTAACTGGATAAACAAACGCCGTGATAACAGCACTGTAGATCAAGTAGGCTGCAAACTTCATACGACCCGCTACAGCACCGGAAACGATCGTGGCAGCAGTTGCTGCGAAGGCCACCTGGAAGAGAAAGTCGACCTGGGGATGCAAAGCCGCAGCACCATCCCACGGAGTGATCGCGAATAATCGATCAGGGTTGGTCGCTAAAACCTTCATGCCGCTTTCAGGCCAAACCGGGTACATGATGGCGTAGCCCACAGCGAAAAACAAAACGACCCCAATGGCGAAGTCCATCAAGTTTTTGCAGAGAATATTAACCGTATGCTTGGCAGGGTTGAGACCTGCTTCCAAGAGGGCAAAGCCCGCTTGCATGAAGATCACGAGCACAGCACACAGCATCAAAGTTACGTTGTTGAATGCAAAGGTCAGCTTGGTGCCATCAGTGCCTGAGGCATCTGCTGCAGCTTCGGGAGAGGCTGGAGGTTCGGCGGCCGGTGCAGAACCTTCTGCAGTGGACGTGCTGGCTGTTCCTTCAGCGGCTGGCGCTGCCGAAGTGGTGGCATCTGCCGCAGGAGTATCTGCGGCGGCTGGTGCAGCAGTAGCCGCTGGAGCAGCGTCTTGTGCGACGCTGAGCGAAGCGTTGAACGTCAACGCAATACCTAACAGGCCCAAACCGAGCCACGCTTTGAAATCTTGGAATAAAGCCATTTCCCTCTTCGCCTCTTTCATTGTCAATGTTGTGGAATGTGCCGCTAACAATTGCACCCTAAATCACTGGGCACAGCTTTGATTTCGCAGCGTTGCCCTTGCCCGGGCCCCTCGCCGACACGCGAGTTGAGGATGGACCAGCCTACGACGACCAAGCCACCCGTTCGTTTGCAGTGCCAGAACGAATGCAACAGAAATCAGCAGTCCTGCAACGCAGATACTGTGCCAGAGCAAACACTCCAACCGCGCCGCCAGCACCTAAAGCGTTTATTGAAATAGCTTTACAGCGTTGCGAATTTTCTGAAAACATTTCCATGCAATAGGCAAACGCTGCGATTCGCCTAGAAAACAGGCATCAGTCGCCACGAAAGAAGGCATCCTCGAAGTCCCTTTTCGAGCAAATCTGAAAGTGAGGATGAAGCGGGCGATACAGGAATTGAGCGAGCAGACAAGCGGCTATGACCAGGCAAACGAAAAAACCTCCGACGTTGGCACGCCGGAGGTTTCTGCTTTTCTTGCTCTGGATTTGGTCTCACATCACCTTAGTAGGTGAAGATTGCGTCCATACCAAAGGTTGTTTGGCTGGTACCCAGATCTAAACCGAGGATACCATCACGGTCCCAATCCCAACGAACTTCAGGACGGAACAAGAGGTTCGAGTGAGGGCGAACATTGAAACCGCTGGTGAAGGCATAGACGTCGGAATGACCAGGCGTGGTCTTGCCC
>JAUMAI010000829.1:0-11022 GCA_032116775.1 Pirellula sp.
GGGTGGTGTAGAAGATGCTTTGGCCGAATTCGATTCGCAGTTCTCCAGCTTTTTGGGTTACAACACCTCGGATAGGCCTCGCAACGTAATATCGGACAGCCAATTAACTCGACAAGAGTTTCAGGGGGTTGATAGTACTCTACAAGCTGCATTATCAAAGCGGACTGCAGAGGGGACTATCGTTACAGGTCGAAGTTCCACTGCCTATTCGTACAATAATTTTCAGCCTGGAACGATCGGACGCGCTATTCCATCGGATTATTTCACTTCGTTGGAAGTCCAGGTGCAGCATCCCTTGATGCGGGGCCGTGGTGCGATGGTTAATCGGATTCCTGTAATGTTGGCTCGTATCAACGAAGATATTGCATTACATGATTTTGAGAGTCGCGTGCGTAACTTAATTCGCGACGTAGAAAATGCCTATTGGGATTTGTATGGTGCCTATCGAGCTGTCGAAGCGGCTCGTCTAGGACATGAAAGCGCGAATGCGTTATGGCGAGTTGCCAAGTCCAAACTAGATGTCGGTGAAGGTGCTCCCGAGCTAGAAGCTCAGTCACGTTCACAGGTTTATTTGTTCCAGGGACAATTGGAGCGAGCATTTAGCGGTTCCAATGTTCCGGGCAATGATCCAGGTGGTTTATTGGGGCGTGAGCGTGATCTCCGCTTCCTAATCGGCTGGGCACCCACCGACAATCGATTAATCCGTCCCGTAGACGAACCAACCACTGCTCGTATCGCTTTCGGTTGGGAAGAAGTCAAGGAAGAAGGTTTGCTACGAAGTGTTGAGTTGCGTCAGCAGAAATGGCAAATCAAGCAGCGACAACTGGAGTTGATTTCAGCAAAGAATAATATGCTGCCGGAAGTTAATGTCTCTGGAATTTATCGTTGGGTTGGAGCTGGTGATACCTTCGGACGAAGCTCTTCACCAGATGCCCAATTTCCTGATTCGGGATCAGGTTCTGTCGAAAGTCTTTTCGATGGTAATTATCAAGAAGTCGGAGCTCGCCTAGAGTTCACACCGCCAGCCTTTGGAGCTCGCCGACAGTTCACTGCACTCCGAAATGCTCAGTTGAATTTGGTTCGCAGCTCTACCTTGCTTGAAGAGAAGGAAATCGCTTTAGTCAAAGAGCTCAGCGAAGCCGTTTCTCGGTTGGAATCGCACCATGTGCAAGCGGAAACCTTTCTGGGACAGTGGCAAGCGAGTGAACGTGAAGTTAGCGTCTGGGAAAATAAATTAGAAATTGACAGTGAGCGAGCCGAAGTAGTGTTGGATAATTTGCTACGAGCCCAACAACGTCGAGCTGATGCTCAGCTGAGTTATTATCGTGCTCTAGCGGAATACAATAAGTCGATCGCTTATATCCATTATCTCAAGGGTTCATTGCTCGAATACAACAATGTCATGCTTGAGGAAGGTCCCTGGCCACAGAAAGCAATGTGGGATGCACTGGAGCGTGCTCGTGAGCGAGCTGCAGGGACCTATCATGACTACGGAGTGACACGACCCGAAGTGATCAGTCGAGGAGCAATGTCTCAACAAATGGGCAACATGGGTGTTGGCCCCGAACCGAAGCAAGAAGCCGCCAAGGTGCCAGGCACCAGCGATGCTTCTGGCGAGTCGAATGATAGCTCAATCGAATCGGCTCCATCGAGCAATGACAGCGAAATGGCACCAGAGGCTGAAGCTCCATCGGCTCATGGAAATAATCAAGAAAAGTCGTTACTTGGAAGCACGGTTGGAACCGGCGTGCAGCGTGCCGCGGTTGAAGAGCAAAATCGTGAACAGCCTCTTTCGGCTGGTCGATTTCGGCCTCGCGAGGTACCCACATCACGACCTTAACAAAATACGTCCGATTGCAGCTTGCAATTGGAGATACCAAAACAGCTATGACGCTGTGAACGAGGCAGGGGGAAACTGGAACGGGTAGGAGTGGAACAAAAACACTCCTCCCGTTTTGGTATTTTATTACCTCACACTACTCATAAACAGGTGCCTGGCACTCCCCATCAGGTGCCAGGCACTTTTGGGCGCAACAAGAAATTAGATAGGTTTTGCGAATTCCAAATACATGAGAAGAATGGGGCAAGATGCTTTGTTGTAGAGAAAAGCGTCGCCCTAGATAAGTTTCACATGATCGGCAACATCGTCCATGGGAAATGCTTTGCGTAGACGAGTTGCTAGTTCGTCATCCGCATTTGATGAGTAGAACTTTTTCTTTTTGATAGTCTCAACTTGCAGCACATTTCGACTGCCGAACTCGAGTTCTGCGATTGATTGATTCTTGGGTACCGACAAAACTACGGAAAAGTTCTTGGTATCCTAGTACCAAAGCAGACACGCTTTCGAAACTCGACTTGAGTCGCTCAAAAATGGGTGGAATATTCTCATCAATTACGCCTGCTTTGCCATCTCGAATGATCCGTCCCACCAGATCCAGGATAATCAAATACTCCTTATCGCTAATAGACAAGAATCCAAAGTCACTGACTCTTTGGCCTGTCGAACTCTCGTACATCGCTGAGCCTTCACCGGAAAGAGCTACAGGAGAGAAAAACGCATCCGGTAAGGTGCTCGGATCGACTGCCGGCTCCTCAACGCGTCTTCGTTCCGCCTCAATTTGGAAACATGCGGTTGTATACCAACTTTCCTCGGGCGTTTTCGCTGCACCGGCGCGAATGGGATTTAAATCGACGTATAAACCACAGGTCAACAGACCAACCTCGTCGAGTACTAATCTAGCCTTGAAACGGCCCTCCCAAAAACAACCTTTTTTCCCATCCACCAGATTGAAGAGCTTGGCGACATAATCACTGAATGCCCACATGAATGTACTGATGTCCGAAAGTCTCTCACGCAATATCTGGATTCGTTCTTTGTCAGCTGCCAGCTTTTCGATCTCTTGGTCGCTGACTGGAAGGGCGACTTTACCACGGAACTCGTAGTGCGCTCGACTGTAACCTGGGCAGATGATAAGCCAGCGGCGAGCCACTTCCTTGTCCGACCATCTCTCGACGATATCCGGTCGGTTTCTCATGGTTATATGGATATGGTTGGTCATGATGGAGAGACGAAATAAATCAATCGCGAACGCAGAGCTCAAAAGTTTTAGGTGGTCCAAGATAATTTGCCTTCGAGTCTTTCCGATCCCCGCGGTCCTAAGACGATCGTCCATCAAAAATGCTTGCCGCACGCATCGATGGGTGACATGGACGAGTGTGGTTTCGTCTGGAGGAAAGTCCATTTTTCGTTTTCTTCGCATCACCGACTCCTTTTACTAGTTCCTCGTTGAGGAATTTTAATTTAGAATTTAGGTGTATACAATAGTTGGCTTTAAATTTGTTCACTATTTTGTCTGTTTTTGTCATGTGATGTTTAGAAACAGAATCTGAAGGAAGCCATTTTTTCATCGGATATTGCTGCCAATTTGACAGCCCGGAATCGGTGCCAGGCACCTCACCATTTGTTGCGCAAAATGCTGGGAACAAGCGGAGCAAGCAAATAGCACGAATAGTTCGGGTGCCAGGCACCTTGGAGGCGGGCAGTGCCAGGCACCTTGGAGGAGGCTGTGGGGATGGAATTTTTCGCTATCATGGAGCACGAGGTGGTTGTGAAAGACCGGTCTCATTCATTTGCCAGGGGCTTCGAGAGTCGTTGACTGTCAGTGCTAAAAGGAGTTTGGAATCGATGTCAAAGTTTCGCTTTATTTCCCTGGACGGAATCGATGGCGGCGGAAAGAGCACACAGATCAATAGCCTGGTAGACTGGCTTGCGAAGCAGGGAAATGATGTCTTGTCGATACGCGATCCTGGAAGTACCAAACTCGGTGAAGCGGTACGAGAAATCTTGTTGCATCGACAAGAAATCCCATTAGACATGCGAGCCGAAATGTTACTTTACATGGCGTGTCGGGCGCAAATGGTGCGAGAGGTGATAAAACCTGCACTCGCTGCTGGTAAGGTCGTTATTTCGGATCGATATTTGTTGGCCAACGTTGTTTATCAAGGTTGTGGCGGAGGATTAGATGTTGAGGAGCTTTGGCGGGTCGGTGAGGTTGCAACCAGTGGCCTACTCCCCGATCTGACTTTGGTACTCGACTTACCAGTTCCTGTCGCGATGAATCGTGTTGGGGAAAAAATGGATCGTTTGGAGAGTCGAGGAATTGAGTATTTTGAGAGGGTTCGAGAGGGGTTCCTTAGTCAAGCCCCTAGGGGTGGCAAGTTGACGCGTATCATTCAAGCGGACCGATCGCCTGAGGAAGTTCAGCAAGCCATTCGCGAGGTATGGAAGGAATGAGCGATAAACGCAAGAAAGCTGCTGCTACACTAGAATCTGACACTCATTTTCAACTGCCGCATTCGTGGTCGCAATTGCAGGGCCACGAGAAACAGAAGCAGTGGTTTCAGACCGCTCTACGGCACAATCGGTTGGGAAGCACATTTCTTTTGGTGGGTAAAGAGGGAATTGGAAAACGGACGTTGGCCAGATTGCTCGCGAAGTCTCTTTTTTGTCAAAGGACAACGGGGCATGAGCTGAATTTCTGTGGCAGTTGTGAAGCGTGTATCCAGGTCGAGGCGAGTACGCATCCGGATTTGATTGAAATAGGCAAGCCGGCCGACAAAGAATCTATCCCCGTCGAATTATTGATTGGACCGCCCGAGGCCCGGATGAGTGAAGGGCTGTGTCACGATATTCGCTTGAAAGCTTACTACGGTGGTCGTAAGGTTGCCATTCTCGATGATGCCGATACGCTGCACGAAGAAGCCTCCAATTGTCTGCTTAAGACATTAGAGGAGCCGCCGCCCGGATCGGTTTTGATTTTGATTGGAACCAGCGAACAGCGTCAGTTGCCGACAATTCGCTCCCGCAGTCAAGTCGTACGATTTCGCGAATTGGAGGTTCCGCAAGTGGCTGCTGTACTGGGGCGGATTCTGCCGAATATGGAGGAGAAGGAAATTGCGGAACTTGCAAGCTGCTCCGGTGGGAGTATTTCGCAGGCGTTGTTACTACGCGATCCGGAATTGCGTCAATTTAGAATTCAGTTGTACCAGCGACTCGCAAGTCGACCGATGAATTTTGTTGAATTGGCAAAAGCTGTTGGAAGCTTGGCAGATAGTGTTGGTAAAGAAGCCGCAGCCTTAAAACGAGAGCGTTTACGTATCGTTTTTGATTTTGGAGAGCAATTCTTTCGTCAATTGCTAGTGGCATTGGAAGGGCAAAGTTTAGGCGCCGATGAACTGTTGGCACGCCTTTCCCATGCCGCGGCTCGTGAATTTAGAGGAGGTCGGGCAGGTGCATTAGCCTGTTGGCAGAGATGCTTATCGGCTAGCGAGGAGGTCGATCGCTTTATCAATCAAACAACACTCATCGAGGCGTGGGCTGCAGATCTAGCCAGATTGGCTAAGGCCTAAAGTTTTACGAAGCCGCCGTGCCTAAGGACTTCGTGTTTCGCTATCGCAGCGGCAAGGTTCCAACCTTCGGTACTGTCGATTCGGACTGGATTTTCTCAGCCTCAACTCGCGGCCGTGGCGTGTACTTGATCCGCCAAATTAACTCGCGCGAAACGGTATAGCATGCTAAGCCTATGCTGATTCCGATGACATCCGCCAGAAGGTCGTACCAATCGAAAGTTCGGCCGACGGGAATTTGTGTAAGCTCATCGAGTGCGCCGTACAACGCCGCGCAGCCCCCCGCCAAGCGAATGTTCCGAAATCGATCCCGAATTCGAGTTGGGATTGCCCAAGCTAAAAGAAAGCTCAAGCCTGCAAAAGCCAGCAGATGCAGGATTTTGTCGTCATTTCCCCCAGACATCTTTGGTAGGTGTACCCGCGGAAGATGTGTACCAGCGAATAGCATCACCCAGTAACCGAACAAGCACAAGCTCGCGACCCGAATTCCACGTATCGTTGCCGTTACCATAAGACCGTCTGGCACCCCAATTAGCAAAAACGACTTTTCAAACTATGGTGTACAGATTGGCCAGTCGCATGTGGAGACGAAAAAGCTTAGTTTATGTTTTCCGGGGAAGAAATTTCCCAAGTTTCATAGGCGATCGTTTTAATGGGAATTGATAGTAGGGTGGGAATTCCAATGTGCAAAATCAGCTATACAGCTCGTTATGAACCGAATAATCGAAAATTCACCCACTTTCGTTCTTTGTCAAGGAGAAGCCGTGTAAATGCGTTTTTCACCAGACTGGGTCTTCTCTGCTTCGGCCTTTGGTTAAGCTCAGTGACGTGCGGTTATGCAGTCGAAGCGATGGACGAAAACGGTCCAGAAAAAAAGACGAAGGAAACCGAGAAACAATGGAAGCCGCTGCTTGAGCAAGAACAGCATGGTAAATGGGAAGTGACAAGCTTCGGGGGCGAAGGCAAAGTGGAGCTCAAGTCCAACGAGGTAACTCTGGACATCGGCTTTCCGATGACCGGGGTAAATTTCAAGGGCGATTTCCCCAAGGATGGGTTTGAGATCGAAATGGAAGCAAACCGTTTAGAAGGGAGTGATTTTTTATGCGGTTTGACTTTTCCCGTCGGAAAAGGCTACTGCACATACGTCGGAGGCGGTTGGGGAGGAACGTTGGTTGGTCTGTCATGTATCGACAACAACGATGCCGCTAACAACTCGACCACACAATTTTACAATTTCGAGAATAAGAAATGGTACAAGTTTCGAGTGCGAGTAGATAAAGAGCACATCACCTGCTGGATCGATGACAAAGAATACATCAAGCATCCTCGTGAAGGTCATGAGTTTCAAGTGCGATCGGAAGTCAATGCGAGTCGCCCCTTGGGCTTGGCTGTTTACCAGTCACGCGTGCAGATAAGAAATCTAAAATATCGAGCTCTTACGGAAACCGAGGCTGCCGGCGAGTAGACTCAAACTTCATCGAATTCTAAAAGATAACGGCACTTTGGATACTTGGACCCGTAGAAAGATTATGATCTGTGGACGAATCTCGGCTTCAACTTGATGAACGTTTCATGCGTCAAGCGCTGCATCTTGCTCAGCAGGCTGCCTTGGAGGATGAGGTGCCTGTCGGTGCCGTTATTGTTCAAGGAGATCGGATCATTGCGGCTGCTTATAATCAACGTGAGCAACTCAAGGATCCGACCGCTCATGCCGAGATGATTGCGATGACGCAAGCCGCCGCAGAGCTCGGCAGTTGGCGGTTGGAAGACTGCATTCTCTATGTCACGCTAGAACCTTGCCCGATGTGTGCAGGAGCAATACTTCAAGCACGGGTTCCGAGAGTTGTTTACGGCGCAACCGATCCGAAGGCTGGTGCCGTAGACTCGCTTTATCAATTGCTGCGTGATCCTCGTCTCAACCACCGAGCGGATGTGATAAGCGGTGTGTTAGCTGAACCGTGCGGTCGAATCCTGACGGAATTCTTTGAGGCCAAGAGAAGGCTTGGAAAGAAATGATCGCAAGCTGAGAGATCACCTTGGATTTGTGACCATGGCACAATTCCTCGCGCACGCCACAACTGGCGGAGAGTGATTTTCTCAGCTGGTAAAGGAAGGAACGCCACGGACCCTCTTGGGGGCATGGGGTGCTCGAAAATCAGAGCATCCGTTTTGGGGGCTTTGGGAAGAGTTTGACCATTAGGTTGATCTTGACAATTGAAACCACCCTCTGGTAATTGCTTCAGATTGCATTTCACAGCCGTAAAACGACGGTTTCTACTCCTTTGGGGACTCAAAAAACCTGCAAAAACCAGCCTCTTTTGGCTATTTTGCCCGCTTTATTGCTCTCGCTGTCCAACCAAGGTTTCGGCTTCACTCTTCTGGTAGCGGCGAGCATTTTTTCGACAAGGTTTACCTAAACCGACTCAACTTGATTTCGCGGTCGATCCGATACTACCTGCACGACCGGACTTTTGCGCGAGCACCGTATGCCAACGCTCGCTGGCGGTGCGGACAAACAAATCCTGTGCTAGAGTGGAAGTGAACTATGTCGGTGCTATGCAAACTCTCGCGTCTCTTTTTTGCAGCTGCCCTGTTTGTTTCAGGACAGGTAACCTTCGGGCAAACGTACCATCCGTTCGCTGAGCCCTTGGAGTTCGACCCCGATTGGCAGTTCTTCGCTCCGATTGAACTGCAAGATGTCGAGGAACTCACTCCCAAGAAGCGTGCGAATTACGGTTGGTTCGGTACATACGACCGAGCCAACGTTTGGGTGTCGCGTTCCGATTCAGAGGAGTCGTCATCTTTAGGTGACTTCACTTGGGGTAACCGTTTTGACTTCGGTTTCATGACCGAACAAGACTCGGGTTGGTCCTTCACGGCTTGGCATGTCGACGGACCAAACGTCTATCAGAATATTTACCAAGAGCGAATCAACCGATTCAACGAGGATGATGATCGTGTCAACGATCCAACCCTTGATCCAGTGTTCCCGCGCAGCGATCGCAATGATCCAACGTACAACGAACGAGTTTATATCCTTCAGGATAGCTTGAACGTGGCGAACTACACCAGTATCGAAGGTAATAAGACCTGGCGTATGGAGCCCTATCGTTACGGTGGAATCTTAGAACCACTCGTAGGTTTGAGATATGCCAAGGTAAAAGATTATGCGATGAACGACAGCTATTTCCGCAGCGATGCTGACGGGGATCCTGACGAATTGGAACAAGAAACCTTGATTTCCAACCTCAATGTCGTAGAGAATCAAATGCTCTTGGGACAGGTTGGCTTCCGCTACTTCAAGTACTACAAACGATGGATGCTGGCTGGAGAATTCCGAACTTTTGCTGGCCAGAACTGGCAAAATCGAAATTATCAACTGCGTCAGTATCGAACGGTTTATGACGGTGTGGGGACAGGATCTGAAGTGACTTTGCAAGACAATTCAACCGGTGCCTTCAACCTACAGGACAGTAACAACGAGTTTGTCGTCGGCTTTGACGCTCGCTTCGACGCTGCCTATCAAGTAACGCGATACGTGTCGCTGCGTGCAGGTTGGTCATTCACTGACTTTACTCGCGGCATCTGGAGAGGTGCTAACCCTGGCTTTGGTCCTCAAAATCGTAACGATCAAGACTTGATCCTCTCCGGTGTGACCTTCGGGGTAACCTTGAACAGATAAGCACTCGTGAGCCACAGAGTTTGATGTAGGCTCCTGCTAATCCAAAAAATAAGAGACTCCGCTGTGACTAGCACCACAGTGGAGTTTTTTATTGTTTCGTCCGTGCCCAAAAACTAGGGCGTATCGAATCAAGCAATCGTTGCTGCCAATCCAGTAACGGAACGCTTTCGACTGGGGCTGCTAGCAATTTTCGCCCACAACTACTCAGCAGGGTCTTTCTCGTAAAAGAATCCGGTCTGTCTTGGGGAAAGCTAGAAGTCGCCCTAGCCACGCCGAAGCTTATTTGCTAACAGACCTGCTGGTAAATGAAAATTCAATTTACGGATGTGTTGTTAGGAAATGCTAGCATGGTAAGTACCCAGATCGAGCGAAGCCTAGTGCCACATCTTGCGCAGCAACATGCTCGTGAAAGACGCAGCCAGTTGCTGGGAATAGTGATCTCAGGCTTAGTTTTGCTTCCTGGATGCATGGATGGCCCCTTTTACGCTATCAACGCAAGCATGCCTTGGACTCAAAAGGCATGGAAAGCTGATGAAGAACTTGGGCCAACCTTCACGACTCGATTGGCTGAATTCGATAGATTGCAGAGCCAAATACCATCAATTGGGCCAGAGGAACAGCAACAATGGTCGGAAATTTTGGCCAACATGATGGATGAAGAAACAAGTCCAGATCTTCGTCGTCGGGCCGTGGAATGTTTGGCAATGATTTCTGGTGAGATTGCCGATGAAGGACTTACCAAAGCTTCAGAAGATGATGTCGAAAAGGTTCGAATTTCTGCCTGCAAGGCGTGGCAGTCGCGGAAAACTGAAGTCGCCAAGAAAATGCTGGTTCAGATCGCCCTATCAGACCAAAGTGCAAGCGTTCGAATCGCTGCTTTAGAAGGATTAGGTGAGACTGCTGGCGCTGTGGCGAAGGAAGCCTTTGAAGTTGCTTTAGAAGATGATGATCCGGCGATTCAATTTCAAGCGGCTAAGTCGCTGAAGAAGATCACGGGGGAAGATTTCGGTGGAGACATCGAAGGATGGCAACAGTATTTGGCTGATCGTCAGGATTTTCCAGAGGAGCCTAGGGTCGCAGATGGATCCTGGTTAACTTGGCCTACCCTGTCTCGCTAGTTAGGAAACAAAAGTTTTAGATTATTTCGAGCAGATTGATGTCAATCGCCTGTGGACGCGATTGATGACGAATCAACTTACTTGAGCTTTGAATTGGTTGTACATCCGATGATTTGTGATTTCATCAATCAGGAATCGAGGCATTTTTTTAATGTTCGAATCCTGCCACTGGTGGCTGCGTGCAGCGTTTGGCTCGGTAGTTCAGCTATCTTATCTGGCGATGAAACCCTGCCAGAATCTTCTTCTTCTTCTTCTTCTTCTTCTTTCTCGATCGCAAGCTACGCGATGTCGCCGGAAGAGGGCGTGCCGCCCAGTCCGATCGACGTTGAAGTGGTAGCGCCAAAAGTTTCCAGTCCATCGACTCCCCTCAGGTTTCGCGAACCACTGGCTCGGCCACTTCGCAAACAGAGTACGGTATTGTTGGAGGGGCAAAACGGACAGCGGGGCAATGATACATCAGTGCGAAGCGCTGGCGTTGAAGGAAATGATGACTGGACAGTGGAGCAGAACAATCCACTCAGAGGCAACAAGGGCCCCCGCAAATTGAATGCGGTTGTTGAAGCTAAGAAAGCTGAACCAATACCCACCGCACCTGAAGCGTCTGTCGCAGATAAAGTCTCCAGCGAAGATGGGGCTGATAAGGAACCTGCTACTTTATCGCTCAAAGACGCAGTAGAAGAAGCAATGCCGTCGTTACAAATGCAGCAGGAGCAGAAAGCCAGTCTGCCAAGCCAGGGCGAAACCGTTTCGGATTCGCCAACTTCTCAAAAGGAAGAATCGCCTTCTCAGGCGAACACAAAGAATTTTGATCCAGAG
>JAUMAI010000829.1:11032-12323 GCA_032116775.1 Pirellula sp.
CCTCGAGGAGCTTGATGGCGACCATCTGGTTGACCCGGCCGTCCTCGGCGAGGAGGACGACCATGGGATGAACCTCCCGCGGAGGAGGCCGTAGATCGAGAAGCGACGAAGTCTGATGCTGCGGAGCCGATGTCCAGCGAATTACTGAAGCTCATTCAGGAAAATCCTAGTGGTGATTTGTCCTTATCTTCGTCCCCGTCGGAGATACAGCAAGCTGGTAATGCAGATAATTCTGAATTAGATCCGCAATCTCCCAAGGTTGTAAAATCAGTCCAGGTAGACTCGAAGTCGAAGGTCACCGAACCGACGTCAATTTCGGCACAGGCCCAGAGGCTTCGACCGCGTATCGATACCGCGTTGAATTATTACTTGATGAGGCCAGAAACGAATGTGGAAAGAAGTCCTTGGGCTGTGATGCATGCCATCATTCCATACGGCGTCGAGTCCACCTTGAGAGCAGACGGTCGAACGGTTTCTGCAATTGGCTGGATGTGCTTCAATGGTAACTGCCGAGGGCAACGAATTTTTCAGCCATTGAAAGATGGTGGCTTTCGCCCGGCTGTAGGGGCAGGTCTGCAAGGACATGAAGGGCAGTTTTTAGGAATCTTGGCACAATCCAAGTTGGTCGCCAATTATCCCATCCAGGTTGGCGGACGGCGGTATACCGTTGAGGACCTCATCGAATATGAAATGCGAACCTGTAAGTCGAAAAGCGAATTAACTTTTAAACTCTTAGGTTTATCGCATTATCTCGAACAGGATGCGGTTTGGAAGAACGAACAGGGAGAGGTTTGGAATCTCGAACGATTGGTAGAAGAGGAATTAGCCCAGCCAATTATTGGGGCAGCTTGTGGGGGGACTCACCGCTTGATGGGATTGAGTTACGCCTTAAAGCAGCGTCGGGACGCTGGCCTGCCAATCAGTGGTCACTATGCTAGAGCCGAAGTGTTTTTGAAGGACTTTATCGCATACACTTGGACTTTGCAAAATCCCGATGGGAGCTTCAGCACGGAATGGTTCGAGGGACGTGGCAATCAACAGGATATGCAAAGAAAGCTTCAAACCACCGGCCACATTGTGGAATGGTTAGTATTCGTGCTGCCAGATGAAGAGCTCCAATCGCCGCGATTACTCAAAGCGATTGAATTCCTAACCCATTGTCTGGTTGAGCAGCGTCAAACAAACTGGAAGATTGGGCCTCGCGGTCACGCCTTGCATGCTCTCGCCCTTTATCAAGAGCGAGTTTTTGGTGTGAAGCCAGGGACTCGCCGCCAAATGGCGACGACCACGA
>JAUMAI010000830.1:0-5933 GCA_032116775.1 Pirellula sp.
ATTTGGGCGGACGCCGATGTCGGAACAAGGGAATGGCCGTGATCACAATCCAACTGGATTTACGATGTGGCTGGCAGGTGGAGGCGTGCGCGGTGGGCAGACGATCGGTGCAACCGACGATCTTGGTTTAAGGGCTATCGAGAATCGTGTCCATGTGCACGATCTGCATGCAACAATATTGAATTTGCTAGGGCTCGATCATATGGGCCTGACCTACATTCATAAAGGACGGCCAGAACGACCTACCGTGAATGAAGGGCGATTCGTCAAGCAACTGCTAGGATAGTCAGCAAGTTAGATTTTGCAAAACGTTTCAGCGGGGAGACTCGATTGTGTTTTCTAGACGCCAATTCCTCGCCTCTTCTGTGGCGACCGTAACGCTCGGTGCGGTAGCTCGCGCTGAAGATAATCGAGAAGCGATTACTCCTCCAACCAGAGTTATAAGTCAGGGTGATGGCTTTTTTTGGTTTGGCTATTACGACAAGCTACAGTTTTCACCAGATGATCGATTCGTTCTATGTAATCGAGTTCGTTTCGAGCATCGATCTCCACAGCCGACCGACGAAATCGAAGTCGGTATGATCGATTTGCAAGACCATGATCGTTGGATACCCTTAGGAAAATCAGTTGCCTGGAATTGGCAGCAAGGTTGCATGTTGCAGTGGGTACCTGGTACGAAAGCGTCGGTCATTTGGAATGATCGAAGGGCAGATCGATTCATCGCACATATTGTTGATATTGAAACCAATACTAAGAACACGATCGATTCACCGATATATTCTCTGAGTGCCGATGGTAAAACCGCAGTTTCGTGCGATTTTTCTCGTGTTGCCGACTGTCGTCCTGGGTATGGCTACGCGGGCATCAAGGATCCGTTTTTTGACGATATGAAGCCATCCAAGAGCGGTATAACACGTGTTGATTTGGCTACTGGTCGCGCACACCTCATTATCAGTCATCAGCAATTAGCAGAGACTGGAGAAGTGCCTAACAATACTTCCGATGCGAAGCATCATGCTTATCATTTGCTTTTTAGTCCACAGGGTACGCGGTTTATTATGCTTCATCGTTGGGCTTTTCCTAAAGGTGGGCATTTAACTCGATTGATAACCGCCAATAGCGATGGCAGCGATTTGAGAATTGTCATTCCGAACGGATATGCGTCACATTTTATTTGGCGCGATGAAACTCATATTCTGTCGCAAGCCAAAGGATGGTTAGGAAACGAAAACTGGGGTAACTTTCTTTTCGAAGATACGGATTCTGGTATTGTCGAAGAAGTAGGTCGAGGAGTTCTGGATCCGGCAGGGCATTTTAGTTATTTGCGGAAGAACGAATGGCTCCTGAGCGACACTTATCCCCAAGGTAAGGAACGTGTGCAGGTACCACATCTGTATCACATTGCCGAAAACAGACGAATGGATCTAGGGCGTTTCCATTCGCCATCCGCCTACGCTGGGGAATGGCGAGTGGATAATCATCCACGGCTAAGTCGAAACGAAAAGCTCGTTACGATTGATGCACCACACGGAGAGCGTGGACGTCAATTGTATCTTATCGATATTAGCGAGATTACCTGATGTCAGGGTTTGTAAGCCTGCTGGATAATATCCTTCAAGCCACCAGATTGGTAACGAATCTTTGCACCATTGGCAAAATGGCGGATCTGATTTCTGCCGTTATGCTTGCAGGCGTATAACGCTTCGTCTGCATTCTCGAAGAGTTGTTTGCTATCGGTCGCATCCAATATCGCGGTTGATAGACCTACCGATACATTCACACTGAGGACTTTGTCGAGGTGTTGAACCTTCGTTGATTCGACACGACGACGGAAGTTCTCGATAACTTCCATAGCCTCAGTGGGCTCGGTGTTAGGCATGATCATGCAAAACTCCTCACCACCATAGCGGAAGACCATGTCGTCGCTTTCTGGGCGGACGCTTTCATGGAAGAGTTTGGCTACATGCTTGAGGACTTCATCACCCGCCGAATGCCCGTTGCTGTCGTTGAACTTTTTGAAGTGATCTATATCAGAGATGGCGATCGTCATTGGTTTACCGCTGGTAACCGACTCGGTAAACTTCTCAAACATCATTTGCTCAAAGTAGCGACTGTTGTAAAGACCAGTCATTCGATCGGTGATCGATTGGCTATAGAGACGCGTTTTGTTTAAATTGACGGCTGCTTGATCCGCTAAGCCAAGCAATAGAGCGATATCTTCCTCAGTGAAGCGACCTAATGGATCGAGTACCTTGTTGCCTTGCTCATCGAACGTGACCTTATTGGTCATGTTGATAACACCTTCGAGTTCGTTGCCGTAAAGGATTGGAACACTGGCGATGCAGTAAACCGCATGTTGTCCAATTTGAGGAATCTGGGTGCGGTCGTTGACGCGTATCGGTTTCTTCGATTTTGCGCATTGTCCCGCAACACCTTCACCCACTTCGAAGGTCTTGGTTTCGACCAGACCATTGTTGATCTCGTCACGAACGTTTTTAGGAATATTACCCCAAACGACGCGAATCTCTAGCTTCTTGGTGATCTTATTGAAGATCATCAAATTGCCTTTTTGCGTCATTAGAACGTCGACCGCTTTACTTAGTGTTTCAATGCACAATTTCTTGAAGTCGTTGACATTCGCGATCTGTTGGTTGATGTCATATAGGGTCTGAATGTTTTTCAGAATACGTTCGTTTTTCTCGTATTTCAGCGTTGAGTCGATATTGGTAATGGCAATCGAGGCAAGCTCTTGAATAAAGGCAAATTCGCTCTCGGGAATCTGCGACCCATCATCTCGGGGACCAACGGTCAAAATACCCAAGACTTCGCCACTTTTGATGAGTGGGCACCACACATCGGATTTGAGTACATCGAGATTCCATTTTCTCCAAGCTTGCTTGAAACGGGGGCCATTCTGCATATCGCGGACACTAAAAACGTTTCCTTGCTGAATCAATTGCCACAGCAATCCATTATCTTTTGGGAATTTGAACATGTGCAGCGACTCTTCTAAGCCGCTTGGATGTAGGAAGCGATCGTCCAGTCCGTAAAAAGCTTTGACTCGGTAGAAATCTTCCGTATTTTCCAGGTCATCTTTGAGTAGTACGGCGGTGTTGGTAGCGCTATATTTTTCGCGGACAACCGCCATAAAGGTTTCTAGTAATGGACGGAGGTTAAGAATGTTGCTTAAGCCCTTGCCAGATTGCAGCAAAGCTCGCATCTCAAAAATTTCAACATCTTGCTGAATCGCTTTAGCGCGGAAGAAGTCACGCTCGCGCTGCAGATCTGGCAAATTGATCGGAAGAGATCGTTCGGGGTTCGCGGGCGCGTGTGTGATTTTTCCGACGGTTTTAGACTCTAATCTTTTTGGCGCAGGGGAAATGGCGGTGGCTTCAGTCGCATCATCTGTGTCCGCAGCTTCTTCGCATACTGGATCGGTAACGATTGGCAGAGGAAAATTAGTTAAGATGTCGGAGTGGGAAGTCGTCATTTCCAAATACTTCGCAAGGTGTACGGGTACAAACGGACCTAGGAGTGTAGGTTACTGCTTAGGCGGAGTTCGGGGATAAAGAGTTATGGTTTCACTAACGCAGCGCCCGTGAGCGACTTGTCCTCGCATAAACGCTACAATCAGCACAGTCGGAATCTAACTAGACTATTACGAGCTAATCGGCCGTGGATATCGAAAGCCAGCTCGGTGGATAATTGCGGAAATCGGGGGAGTTGAAATGCTACGATGTGGGGCATTGTGGGTTGTTCTGGCCACCTTGAGTGTCAATTCGATTGCGGCTCAGCAGTGGGTTATTGAGACGGTAGCTGGCACAGGTAAGCCAGGGTTTAGTGGAGATGGTGGGGTCGCAACTAAGGCGGAATTGAATAATCCGTTTGGCGTTGTCCGGGGCCCTGATGGAGCCCTGTGGTTTTGCGAGTACGGTGGTCAGCGGATCAGACGTATATCTAAAGAGGGAGTAATCAGTACAGTGGCCGGAGCGGGCGAAGCAGGATATCGAGGCGATGGAGGCCCCGCCACACAAGCGACATTCAATTTGCCGCACGAGATTCGTTTTGATCGAGAGGGGGATCTATACGTTGTGGATATGGCCAATCATGTCGTTCGTAAAATTGACATGGAGTCAGGAACGATCTCTACGGTAGTTGGCAACGGTAAGGCTGGCTATTCGGGTGACGGTGGACCGGCTGCTCAAGCGATGCTCAAGAATCCGCATTCGATTCAGTTCGGTCCTGATGGCAGGTTATACATTTGCGATATCGGTAATCACGTCATTCGTGTTGTCGACATGCAGAGAGGTGTTATCAATACTTTCTGTGGGACGGGAAAGCCTGGCATCACCCAGGATGGTTCGCCACTAGCAGGTACCGCGCTAAACGGCCCGCGTTCCATTGATTTTGATTCCAATGGCGACATGTGGCTGGCGACACGCGAGGGGAACCAGGTATTTCGAATTGATATGGCCGCAAAGAAAATATGGCATGTAGCTGGCACAGGAAAAAGTGGATTTACAGGGAATGGTGGACCAGCGAAGGAAGCAACCTTAAAGGGCCCAAAAGGTATCGCGATTGATCAAGCAGGGAATGTGTGGCTGGCGGACACAGAAAGCCATTCGGTGCGAGTGATTAAAAAAGAGGGTGGTACTATGGAAGTGATCGCAGGTACTGGTGAAAAAGGAGATGGACCAGATGGCGATCCGACCCGATGCCAATTAGCCAGATTACATGGGATTTTTGTCGACCAAGACGGTAGTGTCTATATCGGCGATAGTGAAGCTCATCGAATTAGAAGAATACGTCTAAAGTAAAAAAGCTACTAAAGGATCATGGGATGCGTTTCCTGCTTGTAATGACTTGGCTGATATTCAGTGCTGTAGCGCTTTCAGGCGTCTTAACCGCAGATGAGTTGTATCTTTTGGTTGGTGCTGAGGGAACAAGTGAAGGCTCTGCCAGCCAGGGGAAATTGTTTGAGCCCTTCGCGGCAGAGTACGACGAGGATGGAGTGCTATGGATCGTCGAGATGCAACTCGGCAATCGCCTATTAAAGGTTGAGAAGGATGGGACGATGAAGCATGTCGCCGGGGTTCAGGGGGCGAGAGATGCTAAGAAGGAGGAAACTGCTATAGACGGTGAGGCGTTAGCCGCCAAGTTTTATGGTCCTCATAATCTAGCGATAGCGGGCCAGGGGATTGTTTTGTTAGCTGACACCTGGAATGGAGTGGTGAGAAGTTATGATGATGCCACAAAACAAGTCTCCACAATGACGGGCTACCGGGTAGCAGCAACGCAAGCTAGAAACTCAGGTCCTTATTGCATTACCCTAAGCTTTGATAAGAAAAGGTTGTACATAGCAGATTTGCAGCGTGTTTGGTGTCGGGATATGACAAGTGGAGAGGTCAGGGTAGTAGCGGGCAATGGAAAGAAGGGAATTCCCGTAGACCAAGGTGTAGCGGTACAGGAGCCGTTGGTGGATCCGCGCGCAGTGGCCGAGGATCGTCAAGGAAATGTCTATGTATTGGAACGAGGTGGGAATGCGCTCAGAGTTGTCGATCGCGAAGGACGGATCCGCACGGTGGTAAATCGTACTGGTGCCAAGGGGCATAGTGGTGATGGAGGCGAGGCGACTTTGGCCACGTTGAATGGGCCTAAGCACTTGTGTATTGATCTGGATGATTCCGTTATTATTGCCGATGCCGAGAATCAGGTGATCCGTCGGTTCGATCCTAAAAGTGGCTTGATTTCTCGGATTGCAGGGACCGGCACGCAAGGCAAGGGGAAATTGCCCGGTAGGCCATTGGAATGCGATCTTGCTCGTCCCCATGGGGTTTCCGTAGATTCAAGAACGGGAGACCTTATTATAACCGATAGCTACAATGACCGAATTCTTCGGCTAGATCGCGATATTTCGCTGGAATGACACAGCT
>JAUMAI010000831.1:0-5406 GCA_032116775.1 Pirellula sp.
TTCTCCTAAATCACTATCAGGAATTTTTTATTGTGCGCGAAAAATGCATTTATTGGGTAATACTCTTCGTACTCGGTATCACCAGTTCCATCGCAGTGGCAGCAGATGACAGTCTGCCAGTCAAAATATTCGTATTGGCTGGACAGTCGAATATGGAAGTCCAAGCAGTCGTTGATCTAAGTGGAAAAGATTACAACGAAGGGCGTGGAACGTTGCTTTCGCTCTGGAGCAACGCTGAAAAGCGAACGATGATCCAGCATTTGCGCAACGATGATGGAACTTGGCGACAGCGCGATGACGTATTTGTGCATTACCAACGGGAGAAGGCTCCATTGCTCAAAGGGCGCTTGGGAGTCGGCTACGCTGTCTATGGTGGAACGCATCATTTTTGTCCAGAGTTGCAATTTGGGCATGTGGTTGGGGATTACCTCGATAATCCAATCGTGTTGTGTAAGACGGCTTGGGGAGGCAAGAGCTTGTATCAAGACTTCCGCCCACCATCGTCGACGGGAGAAGTTGGACCGTATTACACGAAGATGATCCAGCAAGTTAAGCAAGTACAACAGAATCTGGCGAGTGAGTTTCCTGAATTGGCAGGCCGTAAAATCGAGTTAGCTGGATTCGTGTGGTACCACGGTTGGAATGACGGAGTCAGTCGGGATCGTGGCGTTCCAGAATACGAAGAGAATCTGGCGAACTTGATACGAGATGTAAGGCGTGATCTCAATGCACCGGGGTTACCGTTTGTGGTCGGAGAGTTGACGGGACCTTGGGTTGATGCACCAGATGAATGGGAGATTCTCAGGAAGGCCCAAGCTGATGTGCCCAAGCGAGATGAATTTCGAGACAATTCGATCTTTGTAGCCACACGTACCTTTGTCAGAAAGCCAGAGGACTCTCCCAATCCGGGTCACGGGCATCACGAATTCGGCAATGCTGAGACCTATTTTCTTGTGGGAGATGCACTCGGCCAAGGAATGGTGTCGCTACTGGAAAATAAGAAAGAGAAGTAGCCGAAATAGTAGCCCAATCGGGGCTGATTGGGCTAAGGATTAGTTGCTGGCCGGTAAGTCGATTAAGATGTTGATTACGAATTGATTTTCGCTCCTACAAGACTTTGTTCGCGGATCCAATAATGTATTCAGGAAAAAGTGATTCGGTGTCGTCTTCAGCCTGCAAATTAACCTTGTCGTTGATCTGTGGATTAATGATTGGTTCCGTGGAAATTCGGGCGCAGGGACTGGAAAGCAAGTTGCTTGGTGAGTCTACAAAAGAGCTCGTGGCTGATGCGATTCGAGAAGGTGACGCTGCCCGTGGAGCGATTCTTTTTTACCAGCCAGCGATGGCATGTTCGCAATGCCACAATAGCGACGATGCGACTAGACGGGTACTAGGACCGAATCTGAGTGCTACCGGTTCAACTCGCAAAGAGGGATCTCTCAGCGATGAACAGTTGATCGAGTCCATTCTCCATCCATCGAAGGTTATTCCTGATCAGTATCGCAGCGTGATTGTGGCGACCAACGATGGTGAAACGATTACTGGTCTGCTGGTTGCAGAGGAGTCGACGAAGTTACAGTTGAGAGAGATTACTCCGAATGGTCGGATCATCGAAATCGAGAAGGATGATATCGAGGCTACTAAGCCCAATCCATTATCACCGATGCCTGCAGGCTTGGTGAATCAACTAACGAGCCGGCAGCAATTTCTAGACTTGGTGCGTTATTTGATTGAAATCCGGGATGGGGGAGAGTCTAGGGCCAAAGAGTTAAAGCCAGCCGCTGCATTGCTTGCGGTTCGAGTGCCAGAGTATGAATCTCACCTTGATCATGAGGGGTTGATTCGAGGCTGGGATTCGGAATCGTTGAAACGTGGTGAAGCTATCTACGCTCGGGTATGTGCTAATTGTCATGGTACTGTGGAGCAGCCTGGGTCTTTACCAACATCTTTGCGATTTGCAGAGGGAAAGTTTAAGAACGGATCAGATCCATACTCGATGTATCGCACATTGACTCATGGTTTCGGTTTTATGATGCCACAAACCTGGATGGTACCATCACAGAAGTATGATGTGATTCACTACATACGGGAAAGTTATCTAAAGCCTCACAACGCCAGTCAATTCACTGAGATAACTGAAGGTTACTTTGCGGCTTTACCCAAAGGGGATACCAAAGGTCCTGAAGCAAGTCAGATTGATACCTGGATTGCGATGGACTACGGCCCAAGTTTAACGCATACCTATGAGATTCCGGGCGACAAAGATAATTTCGCTTATAAAGGTATTGCGATCCGCCTAGATCATGGAGCGGGTGGAGTTTCTCGAGGCAAATACTGGACCATCTTCGATACCGATACCTTGCGAGTTGCGGCAACTTGGAGCGCATCGCCAGAAAAAGGAAGCCCGTTTATCGATTGGCGTGGAATCCAGTTCAATGGTGAGCATCAGATACATCCCAAGATTGCTGGCGATATCCGCTTTGCTAATGAAACCGGTCCCGGATGGGCTCGACCTGAGGACTTAAAGTGGGCTGATGACGAGCGTGTGTTGGGGCGAGATAACAAACGTTATGGTCCCCTGCCCCGGTCATGGGGTCGTTTTAAAGGTCTCTATTATCATGATCAAGATGTCTTGTTGAGCTACGAAATAGGAGACTCGCACGTTCTAGAGATGCCACAGGTACTGGAGGCTGATAACGGAGAACACGAGCCATGGTTCATAAGACATCTGGAGATTGGACCGCGAAGCAGCGAGATGCAATTACGGTTGTTGGATACGCCAACTACTGGCTCCGAGCAGGAGAGTGCTGCGAACTGGAAGATTGAGGATGGGGATCAGCTGACAGCGACCTGGATTCAGAATGCCGCCAAGGACGAATCGGAAGCCTTAGCAGATAACAGCGAGAAAGCTGTGGTATTTGATCGTTCGCAATTCCTCCAAATTGATGACACTTCTGAAATCGATATGTTTGGTGATGACTTTACGATCGCCGTACGGTTTCGCACCAAGGAAGATGGAACCTTAGTTGCTTTATGTCAAAGTGGTCCGCTGTGGGTTCCCAACGGACAGGCATTTTTTATTCGCGATGGTAAGCTGTGTTTTGATATCGGTTGGGTTGGTGCTATTGGATCGCGAAAGAGAGTTACCGATGGTAATTGGCATATCGCTTTGGCGTCTTGGAATAAGAAGTCGAGTCAATTGCAGTTGATTCTCGATGGTGAAGTCGTCGGAGAAGGAGCCATACGAGCCAATGATAAGCTCGTAGATTCAGTATTGCGAATCGGTTTTACATCGCCGAACTTTCCTGCCCCCGCCTCGATGTTTCAAGGTGATATTAGCGAAGTACGCTTCTATCAATGTGGTCTTTCCAAGGATTGGGATTGGAAGCAAGATGCCTCTTATCGTGAACAGTTAAAGGGTAAGTGGTTCACCGCTCGCAGCAAGGACGGGATAGTTTCCAATCTAGTGCAGGGGGGCGCTCTAGCAAAAGTTGCAGCCGACGCAGGAAGCAAGGCGAAGGTAAGTTTACCAATCAGTTTGGGAGTCTTGGGTGGCAATGAGAAGACGAAGCTGTTGCTGCGTGATGGTTCGATGGTTTTGTCGATTCCTGCTGGGCCAAAGCCATTGCGATTAGCGATATGGACAAGAAATGTCGCTGATAGTCAAGCTCCCACGCTTATCGATGGAGATATAAATCTAAGTGAACTAACCCACGGAGGACAGACACGATTTCCCGAGAAGATTGAGACTGCGTTGCAAAAAGGTGATGAGGCAGGATCGTTTGCTGTCGACACATTGTTGGCCCCACAGGGTAACCCATGGTTAGCGCAGACTCGTTTCACAGGTTTGGATTTCCTGCCCGATGGACGCATGGCGGTTTGTACCTGGGATGGTGACGTCTGGCTCGTTCAGTGTGATGAAGTTAATTCGAAGCTGACATGGAAGCGAATCGCCAGCGGAATGTTTCAACCTTTGGGGCTGAAGTTTGTGAATGGTCATATCTATCTCACTTGTCGAGACCAGTTGGCGAAACTTCACGATCTTAATGGTGACGAAGAAATCGATTTCTATGAGTGTTTTAACAATGATCACCAAGTCACAGAACACTTTCATGAGTTTGCCATGGGACTGCAGGTCGATCGCGAAGGTAACTTCTACTACGCAAAGTCAGGAAGGCACGCGCTCAAGGCTGTCATTCCCCATCATGGAACGTTGCTTAGAGTAACACCTGATGGAAGTCGAACGGACATTTTGGCTACAGGATTTCGCGCTGCTAATGGGGTCTGTTTGAATCCCGATGGATCCTTCGTGGTCACGGATCAAGAAGGTTTTTGGAACCCGAAGAATCGTATCAATTGGGTTACCGTTCCGAAGGATGGCACGACCAACTTTTATGGGAACATGTTTGGTTATCATGACATTACGGATACGAGTGATGATGCCATGGAACCACCGCTATGTTGGATCACCAATGCCTTTGATCGCTCGCCAGCCGAGTTGCTGTGGGTAGAGAGTGAAAAATGGGGGGCGTTGAATGGGTCCCTGTTGAGTCTCTCTTATGGTTATGGTCGAGTGTTTCTGGTTCCACATGAAAGCGTGCAAGGTAAGATGCAGGGGGGAATGGTATCGTTGCCTATTCCAGACTTCCCGACCGGCGTCATGCGCGGTCGATTCAAGCAAGACGATGGAGCATTGTATTTATGCGGTATGTTTGCATGGGCTGGCAATGCGACAGAGCCAGGGGGATTATATCGAATTCGTGCTACCGGTAAGCCGAGCGGTTTACCGTTGCAACTGCATGCAACCACTCAAGGTATAACGCTGAAGTTCCCTGAGAAGCTTGATAAGAGTGTTTTGGATAAGGAGCGGGTTCGAATCAAAGTATGGGGATTAAAACGCACAGCGAACTATGGTTCGAATCATATCAATGAACATGAAGTCAAAGTTACAGGTCTTCGATTAGAAGAGGATGGCCAAACCTTGCATATCGATGTTCCAGCGATCGCTCCAACGTGGTGCATGGAAATTCAATACAAGCTGAAAAGTGCTGCAGGGGAGGATTGGCATGGAACAATACACAATACGATCCATGCACTTGGTGAGTAGAAGTTGGTGTAACGCACAATCCTCGATAGCCTCGTTTAACCCGTTGCCGGCAGGTTAGGTCTTGAGCAGCTTGAGCTCAAACCGTAGATGTTAATGAGGGTTGGATACTCTTATCGATTGAGAGCTCAAACGGTAGCAAACCTAGCCTAGCGTTTCGTTTAACCCGTTGCCGGCAGGTTTTGATGTTGCGCTTTTTGTTTTGCTAGCATGAAAACTGCTATTGAAAGAAAAGCGGATCCAATCCATGAGAAGTGTGCTGTAAAAATCACCAAGCATGGAAGAGGACCCGCCAATGATTA
>JAUMAI010000832.1:0-11032 GCA_032116775.1 Pirellula sp.
TCATTTAGGCAGCTTGGTAGTATTTCAAGCCGTTGGAATGTTTGTGGCTGAGGTGGGAATCGTAAGATATTTTAAGAGCAAATGCATATCACTGATATTATTCCCGAAACGGCGTGGAGTTTGTTCGCAGCAGCCTAGCGATTACATCAACAAGCGACTCTGGTCCACTTGACGTCGGCATAACTAACTATGGCTTCAATTTACGCGACATTGACTCGTCGCTTTGATCGCAGGCTTTGTTGATATGTGACTCAGTTGTCGATTCCGAGGGATTTAGGCTGTGGCTCTTTTCGCTCCAGGCCCGAACCAGTGGAAAGAGAATGGAACCGATTGGGATCAGTAGAAGGGCCCAAAGTGCAAGATCATGTTGGATTATCCCGAGCCACATGACTAGTAATGATAAGGTTCCCCCGGCAAGAAGTCCCATGAACCCTCCCGCCAGTGCATCTGCGAGTAGCGCGACCGGACGAAAGCCAAACAAGTAATAGATGAGTAACACCAGCCACGCGATACCGACCCCAGCCCCAAACGCAGTTGCGGTGCAAATCCACACTAGCTTTCCTATCGGTTCAGCCACATCAACCAACCTTGTACCCAAGAGCAGTCCAATGATTGCCGCAGGTATCACAGCGAAAGTCGCAATCTTTGTGGCCGCCTTATGCTCCGTTGGTCGGCCTTCTCGAGCCTCCAGCAACTCGCGCAAATTCATCTGAAGTTTTCCGTTTTTCCGTTCGATTGTAATGGAAGTAATGACAGAGAGATGAGCATGTTTAAACGTTCATTGCGCTGATTGGATAATTCGTATCTTGACGAAGAAGGTTAACGCAACGTGCGACAGACTAAAACGTAAGTTTGAAACTCCGAGTAAAGTGTCGCCCTACGGCTAGTACTAGCGGTTGTAACGATTATGTTACCGCCGAGGGAGTCACCCAGAATTTTCTCTTTTTTCACATTTCTGTGACGTTTTGTGACCTACTGTTTCATTGATGAACTATGTCTAGCAAAAGTCAGCGCGGGAGGGATTTCTGTGCGCTGTCAGTAAGTCCATTGTCTTCGACCTGTTCTCACTAGCGAAGACTTACCGTTAACATCCAATGGTGAAATACCTACTTATGATTAAGCTCATGCGAATGAGATGTCGAAGCAGAAAGTCGACTGACCGACGCGGGGCAGCGGCTGTTGAGTTTGCGATGGTTGCCCCGTTCTTTTTTTTGATACTCGCCGGAATAATCGAGTTCGGTCAGGCCTTTCGTATTCAACATACGCTCTCCCATGCCTGCCGCCGCGGTGCTCGGGCTGCAGCAGTGGATGGTAACCTGCCCGGAGATATCAGAGGACTCGTACAAGCACAGTGTGCTCAAATGCTGCGAGTCAACCAAGCAGACGTCCTAGTCACCATCACCGCCGATGGTGCGCCGACGACGGATACCACGCTGTTAGATGAAGGTGCGGTTATTAGCGTTACCGTTTCCATTCCTTTTGCGAGAGCTGGGACAGGCTTCTTCGGTAGGTTTATGTCGAATGCGACTTTGTCTTCGACTTGCACACTCGAACATGAGTAATACCAATATGCCGAGACCGAAAATATCTCAACGCCCCAATCGCCGTGGTGCTATCGCTATTCTCGCTGCTTTGATGATTGTCGTCACTTTCGCTTTTGTCGCATTTTCCATCGACTTGGGTTATATCGCAGTCACGAAGAGCGAACTCCAGAATGCAGCCGATGCAGCAGCTTTATCTGGTGCACGAACCCTTCCTCAGGGGCGTCAAGCTGCAATCGATGCCGCACAATTATGGGCTTCTCGCAACAGAGCAGCCGGTCAATCTGTAGTTACGGAAGCAACTCAGGATATCGAAATCGGACGCTGGGACGATATGACAAATAGTTTTATTGTCATCGCGGCGACCTCGAATGAACTTCCTACCGCCGTGCGCGTTACCACTCGACGTACCAGTGCTCGTGGCAATCCATTAAGTCTCTTTTTTGGTCAGATCTTAGGGCGTAATTTCACAGATGTATTTGCTGTCTCTGTAGCAGCAATCTCGCGTGATCGTTGTGGCTATCTCATCGGTCTCGATTATATCAACGTCGGAAATGGACAAGTTGATAGTTACGATTCAGGCTTGGGGACGTACTTGCAACAGCCTCGAAGAATGAACGGTAACGTCTGCAGCAACGGACCAATAACGCTATCGACATCGGGTTTGGTCTATGGCAATGCAGCTGTCGGAAAAGGCTTTACGGTTAATGCCCCAGCCCAAGTTACCGGACTCGTCTATACTCGAAGTGTTCCGATCAAGTGGAAACCTATCGACCTAACCGGCATCACAGCGAATATGAACGCTACAATTTCTACCAAATTTCTTAAAAACGGAGAGCTAAGGATTTCGGGTGATGAAGTAGTAACCCTTCAACCGGGACTCTATCATTTTCCCAGAGGTTTAAAAATTACAGGGTCTGGCGGAATCCAAACTACGGGGCCTACCCGCATCGTGTTGGGAACAGATTCATCAGTCGGTGGAAAGGGTTTGGTGAATGGCACCCAAGTTCCCGGCTTTTTGCGGATCGAGATCACAGATGGGACAGCAAAATTTTCAGGAAACAGCGACTTTTATGCTGACATCTACGGCCCGACGGCGCACATGACTGTCAGCGGTAACTCGGAATTCTACGGTGCCATGCTGGCTAAGACTCTGGATCTGTCGGGCAGTAACTCGCGAATTCATGGGGATGAAGCTCTTAATCGAGACCACGACGAAACCTCTCGTAGTACGCTGAGACAATGAACTACACGACTCAAGTTGGCTTATTCTGCGGTGGCCTATTAGCCTTGTTCGTGCTAAGCGGAACAGCTTCGATATACCGCGAGTGGTTGGAATCCGCACTTGCCGAAAAAGATCAGCCTACTCTGCGGATTGCGGAGCCCGTTCGAGATTTAGGTCAGATCAAGGAGCGAAAGCAATGGAGTGTTTCTTTTACCATCCATAATGTTGGCAATACGCGTTTGGTGTTGAACGAATTGGATGTAGAATGTGGCTGCGGAGAAAAAATTAAACGAACAATTCTAGTTCCACCAGGCGAAACGGCCGAAGTAACAGTGCCTCTGGATAGCCGTTTTATGAGCGGCGAAATCGAAAACAGCGCGAACTTCTTCACAAGCGATCCGTTGCGACCCAAAGTGACTCTGACTGCCAAAGCATTCGTGGCCGCCCCAATTCCATCACAGGCTGCCGGTACTAGCCACGAAAAGCAATACTCGATTTTAGTCACCGAGTAGCTATTCTCAAAACTCGATTCTCTTCCGAGGCAATTTTGATAGATTTAGAAAATGCCGAATCGAGCAGGCTGTTCTCATCTCGCCAATTAAAGTTGTTTGGTGTAGTGGCGTAGTGTCAACACGCGAAATCCTTCTCGTTTTAGCCATTGACGGTACGACAACACACCTACTAAAGAATCATCAGTATGTCACTGCTTTACCAAAATGAAGCTGCCTTCACAGTGCTATTCAATCAATAGCTAATCTCGGTTTAGTTGTATCTGGTTTGAAGGTTCCTTCTTTACAGGCCGGACAATGCTTTAAATCCTCTTGAGCTTTGATTTCGGCGAAAGGCTTTTGGCAGCGTGGGCAAGGATAGAGCGTTAGGCTGTGGCCACTTCTAGAATCCCACACCTCTCCAATGGGCGTTGGGGGTGGAACGAGCTTGATATCTGGGGCGACCAAGGGAGATTCCTTTCTGGTCCATCGAAGATACACAAAATCCTGGCAATGCTGACAGTAACCTGTCGCTTGCTCGAACATCATTCCGCCACCAAAGATCACCAGGCTTTCATATCCACACTCTCGGCGATCGCATTTCATAGAAACACCATCCCCCGCGTACACCCAGGCAGTGGCAACAATCAAGCAGGCCACCAACAGCACACCAAGTATCGATCTCATAGTTCACCACTTCCAAAAAATATTTGTCATCTCCTTGCCACATCAGGAATGACGTTCCAAGTGACAAACCAGTTCCCGTATTTTGATTCTTCATTGAAGCCAGTATGTTTGTCGATTCTGATCCCAAGTAAAATCTGTTCTGTGGTCCCGCGACGTCGCGGTCCAAGCGAGTACTCGAGGCACCGAGCGCCGAACCACGGTACAGCTGTGGATAATAGAACGGATAGCAATTTTGGCCTGGTGCGACTCGTTCTAGAGCCCAGGTTTCGGTACGAATACTCAATCCCTGGAACCGCTTGGTGGCTGAAGAAAAGAAAACGGTCTAAACGGTAATTTCTAGCTATTCCGAACTGTTTCAAACCCACCAACCCATTTGTGGGATGGATTCTTTCCCAAATGGCAACATTTATTGTGAAAAGTGACTCCCCGAAATGTAATCCACACTAGACAATTAAGACTGCGTGCCTATTGTTCCAATGACGTTTCTGAATGTCGCTGAAGCGGCACTCGTAAAAATTGCTTTTGGCTTTCGCCACCCCTCGCGAATTTAATTTGTTCTGAATATTTCAGGGCTGTATGAGTCGTGGAAGTCAAGAAACGCAGAGCTGATCCGGGCCGGTACGAACAACAAGGATTGATAATAGAATGCTTACCTCGAACACAACTATTGGCAATTTGCCAGACATCCAATCTACAGGCGATCGTCGCAAAGTCGCGATCGATAAGGTTGGAGTGAAAGGGGTTCGTTATCCGATCGTGTTACGTACTCCTGGCAATGGCACGGGAACCGGCCAGCAGCATACAGTAGCTACGGTCAACATGTACGTTGCCCTTCCACATGATGTGAAGGGAACCCACATGTCTCGCTTCGTGGAGGTTCTCAATGAACATCATGAGACATTGAGCTCAGACAGTCTCAGCGATGTTTGTAAAGCCATGAAGCAAAGATTGAAGGCGGACGAAGTTCACTTGGAACTTAGTTTCCCTTACTTCATCGACAAGAAGGCTCCTGTCACAGGTCAGGTTGGAAAGCTTGACATTGATGTCGGTTTCGAAATGGTGAGCAATGGCGTAGAGGACTTTGTCCTAACCCTGAAGGTACCGGCTACCAGCTTATGCCCATGTTCGAAAGAGATCTCGAAATACGGCGCCCATAATCAACGCTGTGAGATGACAGTTCGCGTTCGGCTGGCAGAAGGGCAGCATCTGTGGATCGAAGAACTGTTTTCGATGATTGAGCAGTGTGCTTCAACTCAGGTCTTCTCCGTGCTAAAGCGACCTGATGAAAAATATGTCACTGAAAAAGCTTATGAGAATCCAAAGTTTGTAGAGGACATTGTTCGCGATATGGCTGTACGTCTCAATGGCGACGACAGAATCGTATGGTATCAGTGCTACTCCGAGAATTTTGAATCGATCCATAACCATAACGCGTTTGCTTTCATCGAACGCGATAAACGTTCGCAAGAATAACAAACGTTGTTTGGTAAGAAGCGATACATCAACAGCTCCCTCGGGAGCTGTTTTTGTTTATGATCTTAGAGTTTGAGCCGCGTAGGGTCAGCCGGTGTGCCTGAGTATGCAATCCCTCTACTCAGTGTAAAATGACCGCGAATGCTCCTGCGGCTGATTGTGCACACAATAAACGCTGAACGGTCGGCCGTTTATAATTCAAACCGATCCACCACAGGGCGTTGGTTGGTTTAATCCGAGCTTTTCTCAGCATGCGCCAATATAGCCCCTCGGCATATCCAAAGATTTGCTACTGCGTAAAGCAAATCCGATCTCTAGATCAGCTCGTTATCGATGCTTGAACATCGTAGGAAGCTACTCTGGAACTGAAAAAGTCCCCCCAGTCAGCTAATCAGTCGCTCATGCTTCGATCGCTCCATTGACGGCGTTCTCTCTAGGAAGCTAGACTTTTTAGGGCGTTCAGATCGTTCGTTCGTGTAAGTCGATAACCCAGCTGCATAAACCAGACTGCATAGACTACTCGCTACAAAGGTCTGGTGTGTGGCGTTTTACGGTCCAGCGGCAGGTTGGTAACGATGGCGGAAATGTGGCTACATTTCTGGCGTAAGTTGTCTCAGTGATTTGGCACCGTTTGTTTGACGTTGTTAATCGGCTCCAAAGTGTGGAAGAGAGAGTCTTCATGGCGAAGCGAGGTGACAACTGCATAAATTTTCTCGTCCTGCTATTTTTGCTCTGTTTCAGTGCGGTGGGCTGCGATGGCGTCACGGATAAGCCTGATGTCGCGCAGGTCGAGCCTGCCGAGCTTCTTCCGCCAGGCAGTGCAGCTAATCCGACAGCGACGAACTCGCTCTCCGAGAATGATGGAACTACCGAAACACTCGACTCTCCTACTCGTTCATCGAGTGGAGAGAATTCTTCTGGCATGGATTCTAAAGCGGCGACGCGGGAAGTTTTGAAATACAACTTCACTCCGACGCGATATGAAAGCTACCTGATGGATATCAAGGTAGGTGGAGAGTCCAGCAAGAGCATTACGGGGTTTTCCAGTTTCAAAGCCAAGCCTGCCAGCAAGACTGAAGTTGAGATACCAGAGATAAAAGGGACCGGAACAGCTTGGGCAATCACTGAAGATGGCTACTTAATGACTTGTGCTCACGTCGTCGAAAATGCTCGCGAAATAACTGTGACGATCGAGGATAATACATATCCCGCGACTTTAATTGCGGCCGATAGCCACATTGATTTAGCGATAGTGAAAATCCCGGCGACGAATCTTACGCCATTAAAATTGGCAGCAGATAAGAGTTGCGAACAGGGGCAGGAGGTTCGTTCAGCAGGCTTTCCACTATCGTCGGTTTTGGGAGAAACCATCAAGATAAATCGGGGAACTATTGCTGGTTTTGTGAGCTTAGAGGGACGCGACTTGGTTCAAATCGATGTTCCTATCAACCCAGGCAACAGCGGCGGGCCAGTGGTGGACTTGTATGGCAATGTGATTGGTATGGCTTCCGAAAAATTAGCAGGCGAAGAAATATCGTCGGTAGGGTTTTGTGTTCCATCTCACGTTGTGCGATCTTGGGCTGCTGATTACGTGAAACTTCACGCTACTGGTCCTAGTGGAGTAGAGATGTCAGGCACCGAATTGAGCAAGAAAATATCGCCGAGTGTTGCTCTGGTGAAATCGACGGTTGGTGGTATCTCGCGTAATGTCGCAGCGCATGTCATCGAAGGTCTTGGACATTATTCCGTTAGCAATAATGATCCACTAGCGATTTTTTCCGGCATCGATTCCATTCACGATCAAGGCTCGTTGATCATGGATGAATTTGGAACCGTGATCGACCAGAAGGGCTGTCAACAATTGCCGTTTTTATTAGGGCCCTTGGCTGCATTGGCCCTACCAACGTTATCGTCGGATGGTGTCGCACGATGGAAGACTGAAGAAGTCATTCAAGTAGCTGCAAGTTCCGAGGAAGAAGTTTCACAGGATCCTCTGGAAGCCTTGCTGTTGCGAAGATTTCGGCATGGATTTGGTCGTAGGCCGTCACAGCGAGTGGTCACATTGGTGTCTGCAACCAAAGTCGAGCATTATCGGATCGTGTCGCAAGATCCACAGTATGTAAAAATTGAGAAACGTTGGGAAATAGCCAGCGAAGCTTTGCCCGGGGGTGGATTTAGTATTGGCTGTACAGGACATGGAACTTGGACTTTTGATTGCACATTGGGTTTGATGACGGATTTCGCCGGAGATGCAAACTATACGCTCTCTCAGGAAGGTTCACAGCTTTCTTTACCCATGGAAATCAAAGTCACTCGATATACTGAGGAGCTCGAGAAATCGATTACCGCCAAGCAGTATGAGTCTTCCACTCCAGCATCTTCCTCTTCAGGTTCTGGCGGTAGTACAGCATCGACTGTAGAAGCAACGATGCCGCCAGGTCAAAGCTCGTCCAATGAGCCTGCAGATTTGAAGCTGCAAGCTGCGATCAATGATTTAAGGGGCAACGCCGATCGTACCACTAAGCTTGTGGCCCTCGATTATTTGGCCACGATATCGATCAATCCTGGAGATCGTCTTGCTGTTATAGAGGCATTGACCGGTAATTTAATGCAACCTGATGCTGAGATGAAAGCCAAGACTTTGCGGGCTTTATCGCTATGGGACACCGCTACCATGGTTTCTCAAGTGATCGGCATATTGAAAGACGAAGATGTGATGTTGGTGGAAGCGGCCATCGAATATTTAGGCTCAGCATGCGATGTTGCAGCGGCCGACGCGTTGGGCGACTTGGCGAAGAACAAAGAGCAGTGTCGCGAATCAGCTATGAGGGCACTTACCAAACTCGGTCCCGGGGCTGAGGAGGTTGTCCTTGATTTGGCGAGGAGCACTAATACAGACTTGCGAAGAGCAGCGTGCAAAGTCTTGGGAAAGATAGGTGGTGGGAACTCCATCACTTATTTAAAGAAATTAGCTGCCAGCAAAACAGCGGCTAGCGCTGACGCGATTGAAGCCTTAGCGGAACTCGGGGTAAACTATACCCCATAGTGTTTGCTTCTTGAACCGCTCGGTTCGCCAGTTTGCGATAATGGCTTAGGCGGTGATATCTAGGCCACGACCAGTAGCGTCACTCGGCACGTTAACAGCGGTTTTCAGCAAATCAATTACGGTTTCGGCAACTTCCTTATTTACCTTAACCTGTTTGGCAGCGACGGCAAAAGCGATATTGCTTTTGGCGACTTCACCAGCCAAAGCGGCATCGAGTTGTTTCATCGCTGGGGTAGATCGTATTGCATCAACGTTCATATTTCCCTCAATCTGGACTGCGTTTGGGAAATTGGGGATGAAAAGTGGAACAGATTTACCGACTGTTCGCTGGCTAACTCCAACTTAGAACGTCTTTTTTGCCTGTAATCGTGAGAAGGATAGGTCACTAGTCCAGCATTTGGGTAACTACCAGTTTGAGATTTACGAACGTAACGATTAGGGGGAATAGGAGCATCTTTTATGGGGCTCTTTGTTCACTACCTTGAAGCCGTCCCGGTTGCGCCTTAGTCTAAGCGGTAGGTCGCCGCGCGAATTGAGCCGCGTACTTGATTGTGTAACGCATTTAGCATCCCAGCGCCTTTCTGTGGGCGTGATTTCACTGGGAAATGATCGACGTTTAACAAGCCTGAGGAAAGAGACATATCATGCGGGACCATGCTGAGCAAGTGGCCACGTTCGCGGCGGGTGTTTTTGCGGAGCAGGTAATCCGCAAGCCCAATTCGGTACTCGGCTTGGCAACTGGCTCAACGCCGCTGGGGACCTACCGCAAATTAATTGAATGGCATCGGGAGAAAGCATTGTGTTTCCGGCAGGTGACCACTTTTAATTTGGATGAGTATTATGGGCTACCGGCCGAGCATGAGCAAAGTTATCGCCGGTTTATGAATGAAAGCTTGTTTGATCATATCGATATTGATAAAAAACAAACGCATGTCCCCAGCGGAATCGCTGTTGATATTCACGCGGAGATGCTCGCTTATGAGGGAGCGATTGCTGCAGCGGGTGGGATCGACTTGCAACTGCTTGGAATTGGCACCGATGGTCATATCGCCTTTAATGAGCCTGGGTCTTCGCTAGCCAGCCGCACTCGCTTGAAGACATTGACCCGACGGACTCGTCACGACAATGCGCGTTTTTTTGGTTCGCTGGACCAAGTCCCCAAGGTTGCCATCACGATGGGGATTGGAACGATTCTTGAGTCGCGGCGGATCTTGTTGTTAGCTTGCGGGGCTGGCAAAGCGGAAGCGATCGCGCGGAGTGTCGAGGGGCCTGTATCGGCCATGTGTCCCGGTTCGGCGTTGCAGTTGCATGCTGACGTAACGATCGTACTGGACAAAGAGGCAGCTCAGCGCCTTACCCAGCTGGAATATTACGCGGATAGCGAACTGAACCTTTCCGAGCTTGGAAAAGTCTAAAAATTGTCGGGTCGGGGTTGTTGCATAAAGCGTAGATAAGGTAACAATAGTGACAGTTGAGCGGAGGGAGTAAAACACTTCGTTTGACTGACCCCCGGAGAGGTGGCTGAGTGGTCGAAAGCACCGGTTTGCTAAATCGGCGTACAGGTAACACTGTACCGCAGGTTCGAATCCTGTCCTCTCCGCTGTAGTTCTGAAAGACATGCTGCAAAACCCTGGTTTTCCCAGGGTTTTTCGCATTTCTGGCCAATTGCTTTGGCTTTCCTGCACGTGCATGCTTGCAGGTGCTGCCCAAATAAATCAACAACTCTAGTGCGCTGCCTTGGTGCCTGGTGAGTCGTCCAGTGAGTCGTCAGAGTCGCCTCAGAACCCTCGTTTTTCCAAGGAAAACAGGTGTTTTTGCAGCAGAGGGGGTAGGATTCGAACTAGTGGCGTGATGTTCTGAAAAGTGGATGTGTTGAAACTAGACCGAAACAGTCTATCACTCGATCCAATGATTGTTCGGCTTGCAAGTGCCTGATATCATTCAACTTCGGATCTAGGCTAGCTTGCGTGATAGGCTGCATTGGTGCGGTCTACAGGGTTTAGGCTGATCCGTATAAAGACAAGTTCATCGGACTTAGGCTGACTGGATGACAATATTGCCGTCATCGCGTAAGCCGATGAACTTTCCAACGCAGCGGGCATGGCATCGTGCCATGCCGCTGGTTTAGAATAGTTATGCGAGAAGATTGATGCGACTCGAACAATACACAGCTGACGCAATTGGACGGGCAATGGTGATCACTTCCATTGCTACCCTGCCTCCGCCCACTGTACGTTCATTTCGCGTGCTCCTAAAGCCATCCTTCACACCAGAAGTTTGCTTGACAGCAATCGAATCAGACACCGAAGCGATCATTGAGGTTGTGAGCTTGTACGAAATGCTATGGCATCGACCTTTTCCGTGCGTTTTAAGAAGCGAAAAAGAGTCTTTAGCAATCGAAAGAGAATTCTTTCAACAGTTGAATGATCTTTTTGACGACGCATGGAATGCAATTCATCTCGACGCGCGTCCGGTGGTGGTGTGCGATGGAATGGGAATCGACATGTTTCGACATTGCGAATGCAATACCGAAACAATTAGTACATATGTGAGTGGACGACCACTCGCGACA
>JAUMAI010000832.1:11042-11685 GCA_032116775.1 Pirellula sp.
GCAATCTTGCCTCGATTGCATTCCGGTCTCAGGAATCGTCTTCTGCGTAACAACCTCGCTCATTGCGGAAAATATGCTAGATTAGAACTAGGTCTCGAAACAACACCTCATTTCGAGAGTCCTAAAAGATATCTTGGCGTCTTCGGTGTCGAAGAAGATCGCGGTGAAATCATTCGCGTACTTTCAAGCATGCCGGAGTCGCATAACAACCCGATGCACCCAAGCGGCGGATCGGCCGACTCTTGATGGAAAACTTACTTGCCGCCGCTGGGTGATCGGCGTCGTTCGTCGACTGAATACATGCCAACTGACAACCACAATCTCCAGGTCTCCAAGGAAGGACTCGAAGCATTCGCTTTATGTCTTGTACTCGGTACGCTTGAAGCAATTCGGTCAAAAGCTTGGAGTCCCGACGCGGCAGCTTGGACGATCGGCCGTCCGAGATTTAAGTGCTTGCTAGAGAGCTCGGACTTTCCCGAAGACGTGATGGCCGTTATTGAACAAGCGGACGAACTTTCAGCTATTCGAGACTTGTCAGGCATGGACGCATACTCGCAGTGCTTAGATCAATCGATTACAGTTTTAACGGAACGTCTCAAGGAGCTTTCGGGGCACTACTGGTATGCTGGCTGGACAAACCAGG
>JAUMAI010000833.1:0-2412 GCA_032116775.1 Pirellula sp.
CATGGCATAAAGCCACGTCGACGACCGTACAGGACGCTCGGGTGCCAAGATCGATGCTCAACCGCTGACATGGGCTTGGCCCATGTCAGCGGAACACATGGATAGCTAGGCCACCATGTCCACACCACACGGCATAAAGCTGCGTCGATGTCCGAGCATGGCGCTCGGGCAGATGAAGGCTATCATGCGTCTTAATTCGGTTTCTTGCTTTTCAGTCGCGATAGCATGCGATCGACATAAGATTCATATCGCTTTGGTAAGTCACGCTCCGCAGGAGGCATTTTTTTAAGTTGTGTTTCAAGCTCTTGGGGTGATGCATCCGCAAAGTCGAGCGCTAGCAAGGCTTGAAGTCGAGCAAAATAAGTCACATCCGACGAAGTCGCTATCACGAGAAGTTTTTCAATCGCTTTATGGCGTTCTGTAGAAGAATCGATTCGGGATACGATCTCTCCAGCTAGCGCGGCATTGATGGGTGATGGATCATCAAGCAGTGGCAGGACCATCTCTACATCGACTGGAGTATTTCGACTCATTTGTGTTAGCAGTCCATGTAGGCCCCAGTAGCGTATGCGATGATCGGAATGCTGCAGTAACATCTTTAGTTCATCCGGTTGCTGGGCAATTCGCACCGCGTGGTCTGCGGCGTCGTAGATCTCTTCTAGAGGATAAAGCTGCGAATCAAGACCAACATTACGCGGCGGCTTTCCATCTGCAAGCTGATGAAAGTCCCCCTCATGCATTAAGCCTAAATCGCGTGACTGAAGTGTCCAGTTTCGCAGCCTTTGCCGCATGCTTTCCAAGATCGAAGCGGAATCTTTGTCTGTAGCTAAATTACGAGTCTGGTAGGGATCGTTGGCTATATCGTATAGTTCCTCGGAAGGTTTGGGACGCCAGAAGAAGCTTTGGGATGCATCGGTCTGGCCACTTTCAAACGCCTTCTGCCATGCCACGGTTGTTGGAGTTTCGAACATGTACTCCAAGAATTGTCCTTGAGGTCGATAAGGTATCCAATTCCGAATATAGAGGTAATTGCGATCTCTTACTGCGCGAGAGCAATCGTAGCATTCGTCCATGCGATCGCGAAAACCTATCATGTAATCGGGCTCACCTCCACGCTGAGGTCCGAGAATGGCTCTTCCCTGAAGATACTTCGGTAGATCGATACCTGCTAAACTCAGGATGGTTGGGGCTAGGTCAATAAAGCCAACCAATTCCTCAGAAGTTTCACCTGAGCGGTAGGAGTCGCCAGCTAGAGATTGAAACCTCTCAGGGATGTGAATCAACAATGGTACATGTAGTCCAGATTGGTAGAGCCAACGCTTGCTGCGTGGCATTCCGCTACCATGATCTCCAAAATAAAACACGATTGTGTTTTCCGTTAGGCCATCTTTTTGCAACTCTTGTAGCACTTTGCCAACCTGGCCATCCATTTCCTCGATCTGGTCATAATATTGAGCCCAGTCCTGACGGACTTCGGGTAGATCTGGATGATAAGGAGGGACTGTGACTTTAGTTGGATCATGCTTGGCAGCATGGGGACGTTTGCGGATTTGGCTTTCATGAGTTGTAGTAAAATTGAAGACGGAGAAAAAAGGTTGCCCGGGTTTGCGATTGCGCCAGTGAGCTTTGTTACTCGATTCGTCCCAGATTTTCCCCGGCTTCAGAAGATTGTAATCTTCTTTGGAATTGTTGGTGCAGTAGTAGCCGGCTCCCCGTAGTAACTGAGGGAATAAACTTACTTCTGACGGTAAGCGGACTTCCGATCGCATATGTTGAGCGCCGAGTGAAGTTGGCCACATACCAGTGATGATGGTGGTGCGAGCTGGTGCACATACCGGGGCATTAGACCAGCAATTAAGATAACGCAACGACTTGCTCGCTAGACGATCAATGTTTGGCGTATTCGAATAGTTGTCACCATAGCAACCAAGTTGTGGACCATTATCTTCGCTTGTGATCCAGAGGATATTAGGTCGTACTTGTGGTTCAGCAGCCGACGTAGTTGAATGAAGAAAATGAATCCAGAGAGCGGCTATAACGACAAGGCCGCTTATACGAGGATAAACAGACATAGTTCAAACTTTCAGAGAATAAACTGCTCGAAAAGAGTCGGTGTAGCGACGGAAGCAGTTGTAAAAGCGAAGGAATCTTTAGCTGCAAATATCGTGAACGATTCTTCCATGCACGTCGGTTAAGCGAAAGTCACGACCTGCATAACGATAGGTTAGTTTCGTGTGGTCAATACCCATTAAGTGCAGGATGGTAGCATGCAGATCATGCATGTGGACGCGGTTTTCGATGGCCTGATGACCAAATTCATCAGTAGCTCCATGGATGATTCCATGTCGAACTCCACCTCCAGCTAGCCAGATGGTGAACCCACCAGGGTTATGATCTCGGCCTGTGCCATTA
>JAUMAI010000834.1:0-1664 GCA_032116775.1 Pirellula sp.
GATATGGCTCAACAGTTCTATCGCTGCCTTCTGGCACGACTACCTTGCCGGCACGGACCGCCTTATTGAAATCATCGATGTGTCTAAAGCCAAAGGTTGATAGATCCTCGTAGCGAAGATCCATTTCTCGTACCACCCATGTCAATGCATCGGCAGCTTTTTTGGGATTAGTAATGATCGGTGTAATTAAGTGCGGGATACCTTCGTAAGCATTTAGCTCTACTCGCTTCGGATCAATTAAAACTAAGCGAACATCGTCTGGTGTCGAACGCATCAAAATTGAGGTAATCATTGCGTTGATCATTGAGGATTTACCCGCGCCAGTTGCTCCCGCCACCAAAAGGTGAGGCATTTTGGCCAAGTTTGCACAGACAAAGTTTCCTTCAACATCTTTACCAAGAGCGACAAGCATTGGATGTAAGTCTTGCCCGGCAACCGTTGAGCGCAAAACATCGCCCAATGCCACAATCTCTCGATCAGCATTAGGGATTTCAATTCCAACCGCAGATTTACCAGGGATTGGCGAAAGGATTCGAACATCGCTGCTGGCTACCGCATAAGAAATATTCTTTGACAGAGCGGTGATTCTCTCAACTTTGACAGCATTTCCGAGTTCAACTTCATATCGGGTCACAGTCGGGCCACGCATGAAGCCAGTTACTTTGGCATCAATTTCAAACTGTAAGAACACTTCAGTTAATGCTGCCACCACAATTTCATTTGCTTTGCTCTTGGCCTTTGCAGCGGGGCCTGTACGTAACAGATCTGGACTAGGAAGTTCATACTTAACGTCAGCGGTCAATAACAATTGTTCTGGGCGCTTTACAGCAACGGTGTTTTCATTGACAGGTGGAACCGTTGCAAAAGGTTCTTCCACCGGAAACTCTTCATCAAAGCTTTCTTCATCTAATTCTTCTTCATCCGCGGGTGCATTCCATGGAGCAACGACTGGTGTTTCAAAAGGTGGTGTGTCAGTTACCTCAAAATCGATCTCAACCTTTTCGGAACGTTCTGGTCGCTTAGACCACAACCAACTGCTGGCAGATGTTATGCGAGTAAACACTTCATTAACTGGAGTAGCAGTGATTACCAGTACACCGAAGATAAAGAGAATTAAAAGGACTGGATAGGTCAAGACAGATGTCAAAAGAGTTACAAGAGGTGTTGAAACTCCATAACCCAGCCAACCACCGCCTTCGCGCATCGCAGTTGCACCCGTACCCACGGAACCATTGAGCAAATGGGCTAGCCCTGTAGTCGATAACAAGAGGGCCAAAGTTCCTATGATTATTCGACCAGTTGCCTTTGAATCCTCTGGAACTCGAAACAATCTAAAAGCAAAGTAGAGAAGTACAACTGGAGCAAAAAAGCCAACTCGACCAAATCCACCATAAACGACTGAATACACCGCACGACCGACGACATTATCTGAGTGAAACCAAGTACCTGCAGTTGCAATCAGAGCAAGAATCAAAATAAGAAATGCAATTCCATCTCGCTGGTGTGCAGGATCTAAATCACGGGCACCGCGAGCGACAAAGCGAACACCGCTTCCTAAAGATTTTGCAATGAAACGCCAAATGGATGCAAGGCCACGACCCAGAGCTCCGCCTACAGCTCCAGTCTTACTTTTTGCCTTTTTCCTTTTAGCCACACGCACGATC
>JAUMAI010000835.1:0-1693 GCA_032116775.1 Pirellula sp.
CGTTCATGAAATCGACATTGCCCGCTGGGGACTAGGCGTAGATAGCCAACCCATTCGTGTCGCCACCATCGGCGGCAAATATGTCCATGACGACGATCAGCAATTTCCTGATACTATGACGGCTGCCTTCGAATATGCGGCGAAAGACGCTAAACCGCCCAAACAATTAATCTTTGAAATGCGACTTTGGAGTCGCTATCACCCTCACAATATGGACAACGCCAACGAGTTCTTGGGAACCAAAGGTCGAATGCTACTGACCAAGCGAGGCAAAGTTCAAGTATTCGATGAGAAAGGGAAAGAAATTGAAGTTCCTATTGAAGCAGACCGCACCGTTAGTATCGGACGGCACCAACAGAACTTCCTAGCTGCTATACGTGGAGAATCGCAGTTGCATGCGGACGCCCAGACCGGCCATCTCTCTTCATCGTTACCACACCTGGCTAATATTGCCTGCCGGATTGGCCGCAGCTTTCAGTTTGATCCAACGAGCGAAACTATTCCTGGCGATATAGATGCCAATCGCTTACTAACACGTAATTATCGCGTCGGCCATTGGTCTACGGCGGCCATCCCCTCATAAGGATACGTTAACAACCTTCCGATAAGTGAGCGAAATGTCCATTCAACGATTGCCCTTACTATTGGCCCTTGTGTTATCTCTTCTCAATGCTCATTCTACGTTCGCCGTAGACACCCAGAGCTCAAAGAGTTTTCGTTTTGAGAATAAACCAGGCTCTGTAAATGTCATTGTCGATCAACAGGTTGTGGCCAGTTATGTCTATCAAGATGAGCAAGTAACACATCCGTACTGGCATACTCTGCGAACCAAAGATGGTTTGCAAGTCACGCGCAATCACCCACCGAAACCACCTGCAGATCGAGACGACCATGTGGGGTTGCACACTGGCTTGTGGCTTTCATTCGGTGATATATCTGGAAACGATTATTGGAGACTTAAAACGCGCTGTGTGCACAAGAGCTTTGAGATCGCTCCCGAAAATGGCTTACAGGATCAACGTTTCTCTGTTATCAACGAGTACCTGGATAAAGACAGCTCCGTAATAGCGTTAGAGAAATGTCGCTTTGATTTTAAATTGATCGAAGATGATTACCTCTTAATTTGGGAAAGCACTTTTGAGCCTCAAATCGAGAAGATCACCTTCGGTGATCAAGAAGAAATGGGGCTTGGAATACGAGTAGCGTCAACGTTAGCAGTCGACAACAAACAAGGAGGACGAATACTCGATTCGCAAGGCAGAAGAAATGGCACAGGCATTTGGGGAAAAACAGTTCAATGGGTCGATTACTCTGGGCCCCTAGACGCACAATGGGCTGGCATCGCCATCCTGGTGGATGACCACAACTTTCGTCCCAGTTGGTGCCATGCGAGGGACTATGGTTTTCTAGCACTTAACCCCTTCGGCCGCAAAGCGTTTACCGGAGGCGAGGCGAGTTCTATTGAACTTAAGAAAGGCGAAACCTTACAACTGCGATATGGTGTGTTGATTCACCAATCACCCACCGAAGCTGAATTCTCGGTAACGAAAGCATGGAAAGAATTCTCCCCCTCTAAACCAACACCCTAACCTCGTTTAAAATCCACTTGCCGCCTAACTCAGGTCAATCGATTTTCCACAAGTCATCCTCTGCTTCACACTAAGAAAGACAATCGATGAAAATCATTCGATAC
>JAUMAI010000835.1:1785-11407 GCA_032116775.1 Pirellula sp.
TATAAGCCGCATCGAAGGCGATATCTTCGGTAAGTACCAATTAACACATGAAAAAGCAGATGTTGTAAAGCTACTCGCGCCGGTGGAACCTCGGGATATCATGTGCATCGGCTTGAATTATCGAAAACATGCTGCCGAAGGTAATCAAGCGATACCGGAATTTCCTGTTCTGTTTATGAAGAACAGTGGTTCTGTCCAAAATCCCTCGGACCCAATCGTATTACCGAGAAAATTGCGAAGCGACAAAGTGGATTATGAGTGTGAATTAGCGGTCATCATCGGTAAAGCTTGTCATAATGTTCGCAAAGAAGATGCTTTAAATTACGTGCTCGGCTACAGCTGTGCAAACGATGTCAGCGCCCGCGATTGGCAAATGCAGTACGGCGGCTCGCAATGGTGTCGCGGTAAGACATTCGCTACCTTCCTTCCGCTGGGACCATGCTTGGTCACACCCGAAGAAATCCCTAACCCAAATAATTTATCGATTCGCACTGTCCTCAATGGCAACGTGATGCAGGACTGGAACACCAATGACATGATTTTTGATGTTCCTACGCTGATTGAGTTTCTCAGCGGCAGCACCAAGCTGAACCCAGGAACGGTAATACTCACCGGTACACCTCACGGTGTGGGTGGAGCTCGTAAACCGCCGGTATATTTACAACCTGGCGATACCGTCACGATCGAAATCGAGGGAATTGGGGCTCTTACCAATCCTGTCATTGAGGAATAATCCTCTACCAATCAAAAGGTAAAGCAACGTGAAGTCACTAGGCATCGATATCCAACCCAAGAGTATCACCGCTGCGTTGTTCGATGTCGGGGGAAATAAGCTTGAACGCCAACACCACATCCCATTTCCTCCAGCCATCAACGACCTTCCCCTAGGACTTCACGAAGTTTCTCCAGCCCAAATCATTCAAGGCGTAATGGCTTTGCTCAATGATTTGTGTCACCCAATCACCGACGATATCGATGTTTGGATCACAAGTCGCACCGGGGGAGTCATCCTGGTGGATGATCTTGGACGAGCCAAGTCCAACTTTATTACCTGGGAAGACCAACGTACCGTTCGCAAAGGCCTACTCGATAAAACGTTCCTTGACCGACTCACGGAACAGTGGGTCGATCCGCGCTTTCAGCATCTAAAGAACGAATTATCTACTTCATCTTTTTTAGCCCTGCTCTATGCGCTCTCTGAAGAAGAAGTACTACCGGATGGAGTTCTACCGCTGTCGATTGCGGATTTCGTGGTAAGTAACCTGTGTCGTCAACCTGGCCAGATCCACCCGTCGATGGCCATTGGTCTCATGGATACCGAAACCAACGATTGGTTCTATAAAGCGTTGGAGCGAATTGGGCTCGGTGACCTATGGTTACCTGAAGTGAGTCGCAACCTGGCCCCCATCGGCAGCTGCTCTAGCGGCCAGCGACGCATGAACTTCCGTCCAACCTTGAGCGAAATGCATACGTCCTTACTCGGTTCCGACTTTGCCCCAACGGAAATCGCCATTCAGCTCTCTGACAAACTCAGGATTAGTACTATTCACCGGGGCAATGGAAAATCGGCCCAGCACAGCGTCCCTTATTTTGAACAGCAACGCCTTCTTTGTCACACACTACCGATTCATGCAATGGGACTTAGCGGTGAAGATAATGACGCCTATGGTGAGTCACTCAATGCTTTGATCGCCGTACTTCAAAGCGTATTGGATCGATTACTCGAGGCATCACAATACGGCAGCATCCTTCTTCTGAATTCACCCCAAAACACTATGGATGTTGAGCAAATAAGTTTCCTGCTACACCAGAAATACAATAAGCCAGTTCGCGTTGCTGATTCCAGCTCAACGCTCACTGGCTTACTGAAGCTAGCTCAAAGCCACTAGAGACCGGAAGTCTTTAATTTCCGGATTGAACCTCTAGAGCCTAAGTAAATGATTACTTGGCAAACAACTGCTCCTTCAGGAAGGAGTAAGCCAACGCTTGCATGTAAGCGGCCTGTTTGTTGTTAGCTGAACCACCGTGCCCACCCTCGATATTCTCGTAGTACAGAACATCGTGACCTTGGGATTCCATTCTCGCCATCATTTTGCGCGCATGTCCGGGGTGAACTCGGTCATCGCGTGTGGAGGTTGTAAACAGGACAGTTGGATACTTGGTGTTCGGCTTCACGTTTTGGTATGGCGAATATGTTTTGATGAAATCCCACTCACCATCCTTATCAGGATTACCGTATTCAGCCATCCAGGAAGCACCGGCCAAGAGCAGGTGGTAACGTTTCATGTCCAGCAATGGAACTTGACAGACAGCGGCTTTGAAAAGATCGGGGTAGAGCGTGACCATATTTCCGACCAAGAGTCCACCATTAGAACCACCCTGTATCCCCAGTCGCTGAGAGGTGGTCACCCCTCTTCGCACCAAATCTTTAGCGACAGCGGCAAAATCCTCATAGGCTCTAAGACGATTTGCTTTAAGGGCGGCCTGATGCCACCTTGGTCCATATTCGCCACCACCTCTGATATTGGCAACGACGTACACACCACCTTGACTGGTCCAAGCTCGACCAACGCTGCCTGAATAGTTAGGCGTTAGAGAAATTTCGAAACCGCCATATCCATACAATAGAGTCGGATTGTTTCCATCCAGCTTTACGCCTGCGGTGGCAACCATGAAATACGGCACCTTGGTTCCATCGTCGCTGGTTGCAAAATGCTGAGTGATCTCAAGATTTGATGCATCAAAATAAGCGGGTAATTGCTTCAGCTTTTCTGGAGCCTTTCCGATTGTGCCGAACATCAACGTGGTTGGGGTGATGTAATCGGTGACGGTTAGAAAAAAGTCGTTTGATTCATCGCTGTCAACGGGCGAGATACCAACGTTACCAAACTGCGGCGCACCTGCGAGCGATTCTCGTTTCCAGCCGTCCTTCGTCGGGGTTAATACATAGATTCGATTCTTAACGTCTTCGAGGACATTGATATAAAAATGATCTTTGGTTGCCCCATAGTTTGCGAGCGACGAGTTTACAGTGGGCTCAAAGGCCACATCAAAGTCGCGTTTACCTGCCATAAATTCATCGAATTTGGTAATCAGCAACGATCCAGCAGCATATTTCTTGTCGCCGATCTCCCACGCATCTCGGAGTTCCAAGAGCAAGTATTCGCGAATAACGCTCTTGTTGGCAGTATTGGGAACATCGATTTTGACGAGTTCTCCACCATCTTTAAGCCAGTACAATTCGTCATTGTAGAAGGCTAAGTTTCGAGAAACAAAATTGCGCTCGAAACCGGGCGAATCATCGTGCACCGCGGAGATCGACATATCGGTATCGATGCCCTCGTAAACCAATTTCGCCTGCTCCATCGGAGTGCCACGCTCCCAGAGTTTGGCGAGTCGAGGGTAACCTGATGTGGTCATCGATCTGGGGCCGAAGTCCGTTGAGACAAAAACGTGATTCTCGTCGATCCAGACTAAACTCCCTTTGGCTTCTGGGCGATAAAAGCCACCCTCAACAAATTTTCGACTTTCCATATCAAACTCGCGCGTTACCGTTGCGTCCGCACCACCGCGTGACAAACTGATCAACGCCTTCTTGTAACCAGGTCGTAACAATTGAACTCCGGACCAAACCCAATTCTCTTTTTCTTCCGCGGCAACTAGATCCAGATCGAGAACAACCTCCCATTTGGGATCTGCTTTACGATACTCGTCGAGAGTGGTTCGTCGCCATACACCGCGTTCATTCTTTTCATCGCGCCAAAAGTTGTAGTAGTGATCGCCATACTTAGTGACGAAAGGAATTCTCTCTTTGGAGTTTAGAATCTCCAGCAAATCATCGCGGAGCTTCGTAAAATCGCCACTCGCTTCAAACTTCGCCTGTGTTTTGCTGTTGCGTTGCTTGACCCAATCCAGTGCTTTATCACCGGTCACATCCTCAAGCCACAAATTCGGATCTTCTTGCTCTGTCACGTCAGACACTTTTCCAGTAGAGGTAGATGGAGCTTTTTCATCGGCCATAGCGACTTGCGCAGCAAACGCTGCCAGCGAACAAATCAGCAGTCTCCGCATGAGATTCGACTTAGACATTCCGAACTCCTAATAAAACCCTTAGTAAACCGCTCCCCTAAACGTAGCGACACGAGGTAGCGTCAGATGGTGCAGTCTCAAATAGCACCGCCTCTATTCTGAGGATTTTCGAATACCGGGGGAATGGGGCAGGAGACTCTTAGTCTAAATCCACTTACAAAACATCTTGGCTGTTTTGATAAACAAATTACAACGCTTGTCGACGCATCAATCAAAAAGGTTGGCCTCACTGGAAATCACCAAAACCGGACCACTTCGACTTGAATATCGGCCGGACAGGGCCCTAAACCGCTTCCCGGGACTATAAAAGATAAGCAAAGAAAGATAAGCGAACTGAGATTAGGCTCTCCTCAAAGACACCAACTCTCAGACTCCATTGCCGAGTCGGAAGTAACCGATCGCTTTGAATTTGCCTAAAAAGACAAACAAGAAACATCGCGGTAAAAACTCGAAAACCGGCATTTCTCGCCAACTAGAGTTACCCGACTCATGCCAAGTAGTGCTGGACAAGCAATCAAGCAGCAGGTGGGCGATGGCAAAAAACGACTTCTTACTGTTGATCCCAAATCAATGAGCCCTATCAGCCTGCCGATTACAGTCCTTATCCTGCGTCCCTTACCGAGTTACGGATGCTCGAAACTCCTCGTGGATGACTGACGATGGATGCTACGTGGCCTTGACCGCCGAAGATGAGAGTTACTCTTTATCGCAGTTTTTACAAGTTCCGCGCAGGACTATTTCAGAGGTACGTTTGACCAAATCGCGTTTCGAGCGTTCATTAAATTTGACCTGATCGCTTTCTAGGCAATCTACCTCGCCACACGTTGTACAAACAAAGTGAGGATGAAGATGCTCGCCGTTTTTCGTTTCCCCCAACCATTCGTATCGCCACACATGATCACCCACATCTAAGCGGCGCACTAAGCCCACCTCGATGAGGGAATTCAAATTGCGAAATACGGTCGCTTTGTCGATCCCAAACTCTTCTAAGGCATCAGCTAAGATTAGGTGCGTCTGCGGACTATTGGCATTCTGCAAAACCTTCAATAGGGCAATGCGTGCCGGAGTTGCCCGCAGATTAGCGTGATGAAGTATTTCTTTGGGGTGATCCATTCAGGATATCTCAGCGGTGCCACTGACGGAGCGAAACAAGTGCCTAGACTTGAATAATCGAGAACATTCGGCAAATGCCAGACTTGGCGTCGATTACTATTTATGCACCTGCAATACGATATCAAGTCGCTAACCGCAAAGCTAGAGTTGGGATTCCTAAGCTATTTCGTAACGCTTTTAAAAGCTTGGTATCACCTCAAGAATCGGTTCGACCAACTTTTTCAGGTCGATTCACTTGTTTTCTTCTTACAATCGGTTAGACATTCAAGTAGCCGTTTGGGCCGTAATCCGTTAGTAGGGCTAGTTAAGGTGTACTTTCGCATAGGAGATTGCTATGAAACTCGAATTTTTTGTGGCTAAGATCTGCTTGGTCGTAGGCTTGATCGCAATGACAGGCTGTAACACGGAAACCGCTAAGAAAGTGGAACAAGCGGCTAAAGATGCTGCCAGTCAAGCTACCGATTCGGCCAAGACTGCAGCTTCGGAAGCCGCTTCAAAAGCGCAAAGCAAACTTAACGATTCGATGAATGAAGCCTTGAACTCGGTCCGAGGCGTTGATGGTGGAGCAGAATTGGTTTCATCGCTGAGAGATTTAATTGGCAACGCAGCCAGCACTCTTACATCGGTAACAGACGAAGCAACTGCAACCGCTGCAGTTCCGGAAATCAATAAGTTGACAGATTCGTTAGGATCGCTAAGCGAGACCTACAACAAGCTACCTGATGCAGCCAAGCAAGTTTTGTCGCAGATGCTTGAGTCTGCTGTAGGTGACCTAAAGCCAACCATTGATAAAGTATTGGCGATTCCTGGGATTGAAACCGTCATTAAGCCAGCAATCGATGCGCTAATCGAAAAGATGAACAGCTTCAAAGCTGCTTAATCAAGTCGTTTGGCAAATTTGAATCAACGTTTGATTGGTTCGTCAAAAGTTAAGCCAGGTGCAAGCGGTAGCTTGCATTTGGCTTGCTACATTAATCGCCAGCGAAATAATAACAAAGCTTCGATGCCTACCCAAAAGGTAAAGTGTCAACTATTTATTCTACGAATATCGACAGCATCGTTGTAACCTAAAGTATTTACGAAGTCCCGGATCCTGAGTTTTGGCAACATCCCGCATTGGCAACGCACAGGCCTCGCTGAAATGTTGCCGGAGATATTCGCATGAGCTATCCGTCTTTCAGAGCTAGCCTAGCTGTAATTACCCTCCTCGGCAGCTTCTTCCTATTTCCATCCGGAGTGTTGGGGCAATCCGCCTTCCCATCTGCGGATTCAGGAAGTCGCGATCGAGAAGGTGACATAGATGGCCGCAGCATGGACTTCGGCTGGGGTGGTTCGCAGGGTGGTGCAGAAGAACGCCTCCGCCCTCCCTCCAACACCGGCAATTGGCGTCTGGGGGTGACGGTTGATAACACGACTACTGGTGTGGTTGTTAAGAGGGTCGAGCAAAATTCTCCTGCTAGCGCGGCGGGGCTTGAGCCTGGCGATGTGATTGTTGCGATCGCCGGATACCAGGTGGGCTATGTGGGTGGAAGACTCTTTGATGTTGGCGAGGAATTCCGGCGTCGAGTCGACTCGCGCGGACGAGTAGAGATGCTGGTGCGTGATGTCCGTCGCAACAATTTGCAGATCATTAATGTCGGCCTGCAATCGGCGTCCGCGCGGCTGGCGGGCGAAGTACGCCTCAGCGACAACCGACAATTACCACCTAATTCTGTTTTGCAATTACGATTGGTAAATCGCAATCGCCCCAGTGCTGAGATCAACGGTGGTTCTTACACTGCATTGATCGGCAATCGCAGACCAATACTTTTCGAGCTTAATGTCGATACCTCCTACCTGCGGCCAGGTGAGAGCTATGAACTACAGGCAGCCATCAGTTCGGGACGAGACACTCTCTATTTGCTACGACCAGCTTTACGCGTCGATCCATTGAATAACAACAACAGCAACCTTCGCATTACCATGCAACCAGCGAGTGGTACGATTCCCGACACAGATTTCGGCCCAAGTATTCCCCCTAATTCTCAACAATCAATTATCACCTACTATCAGAACTATCTAGGGAGAACTCCCCAGCAATGGGAAATCGCTGCTTGGGCGAAGCACTTCCTTAAAGGTCTGCCAGCTGATGACCTGCCACGCTCCTTGCTAGTTTCTGAAGAGTTTTACGATCGAGCGGGAGGCAACGCAAATTCATACATTGATCGCATGTTCCAAGTAGTTACGGGGCGTAGCCCCAATCTAACGGACCGTAATCGATGGCTACAACGTTATCAGCAACTCGGAGGACGCGATCGAACTGTGCTAGTTCGAGAATTTTGGAAAGAGTATGGGAACCGCTAGGAACCGAGTAAGCTCAAGACAAACCCCGGTTGCCGAAGGTGCGAGCCTGAGAGCTTGATGCTAGTCGGGTTTCAGTTCAAATGAATTCAGTATTTCCGACGGTACTCGACAGGGGGCATGAGTTGCAAAGTTAACGAATGCCCAGTTCGTTTCTGCGCTTGCCAATTTCTTTTCATCTGCTTGTCTCCAGATCTCATACCGACGAATCGATGTAACTCGCTTCATCGTCGCTACCCATGTGCGAATAACGATCTGATCTCCTAAAAATGCCGGGCTCAGATATTCGATGAAATGAGACCTAACGACCCACCCCATCCCCAAACGACGATAGGCATCTGCATCCCAACCTTGTGCGGCAGAGTGAGCAATGGCCGCATTCTGGAGCCAACGAACATACTCCAAGTTATTAACATGCCCCACCTGATCGATTTCGGTAGGCGAGACAGCATGACTGAGTTCATAGATCATGGGCATGCTTGAACCAACTCCATTAAAAAGCGCTTTTAGATCATAAACCTTGTTTTCAAGTTTTATTGACGGCTTCAAGGCCAACGATCTATTCTTAAGGCTCATAGCTAGGTTGAGGCCTAAGCCTTTCTAGAGCCTGTTTAACCACCACGGTCAAAGCCTTAGAAAACTTCACATTGATTCTCTTTCAGCTTAACGCTTCACTCACTACGACGGGATCATACATGGAAGCGAGAACGAATCACTTAGCCAATAGTACCCGTCTTGAATCGCTAGATCAATTTCGTGGCTACACGGTGGCTGGCATGTACCTGGTAAATTTTTTAGGCGCCTACACCCTGGTCACAAGTTGGCTACCGAACCTGAAACACCATAACACATTCTGTAGCTATGCCGATACCATAATGCCGCAGTTCTTCTTTGCCGTTGGATTCGGCTTTCGCTTAACGCTACTTAAAAGATTTCAATCCGCTACTTACTCTCAAGCCTATCAGCGAGTCATACGAAGGATCTTGGGCTTGCTTTTGGTCGCCCTAGTTTTTCATGGCTTAAGCGGGAACTACGAGAGCTGGGAAAAATTACAACAAGCAGGATGGTGGCAGGTACTGGAAGGTGCATTTTATCGAAACTTTTTCCAAACCTTGACCCATATTGCCTTTGCTTCTTTGTGGGTTGCTCCAGTCATCGCTTGCTCCTGGCAAGTACGCCTGAGTTATCTGATCTTTTCAGCAATTTTGCATGTAATACTCTCTGCCAATTTTTATTACGACTGGGTCATGGCAGTACGAGGTATCGACGGTGGTCCACTTGGTTTTCTCAGCTGGAGTATCGTCGTCCTCTGCGGCAGCTTTGCCTACGACATTTTATCTAAGCACTCCTTTTCGTCACTGCAAAACGAAGAACAGCCACACTCAGCACCAGCGATTAAGATGCATGAGTTAATGGTACTTCGGCAGCTAGTCACTTACGGGATGGGATTGATGGCACTAGGCTACTTCGTCTCTTGCATCAACCAAATCACTCCCCCGAACACAACCAATACGCTTACGACCTGGAAGGACTTACTGGTCGAGCCTCCCTTCGTACCGCCCACCGATGCGGTAAACATGTGGACCATGAGCCAACGCGCGGGTAGTGTTTCGTACATGATTTTCTCGAGTGGATTTTGTTTTTTGGTCTTTGCTCTTTTTTACGCTGTGGCTGATGTACTTAGAATCCGACTCGGCGTCTTGCGAACACTAGGCGTCAACGCGTTGGCAGCTTATATACTGCATGATCTCGTCAACAACACACTGAAGCCCTTCTGTCCCAAAGACAGTCCCGCTTGGTATGCTTTTTTATTCTTTGGCCTCTCGTTTACTATTTGTTATCTTTTCTTGCGGAACTTCGAGAAACAAAAAATCTACTTTCGACTCTGAGCGCGCATCAACTGCTCCATCATGCTCTGTATCATTGCCCCACCACTCGTTTGATTTGAGAATCTTGGCCTCTGCTCAATCTGCTTGCGTGGCACACCCCACAGTCATATCGCGTTGAGCCACACGCTCATCCTGAATTGGCCGCGAGCATAAAACCATTGCTGAAAATCGTTGTGATAATTAGCGATTCT
>JAUMAI010000836.1:0-3121 GCA_032116775.1 Pirellula sp.
TGCCGGTAACAATGCTCGGCAACCTTTTTAGAAGTCATTTGGTCGTACAAACTATTCTGATACAATCCAACCAACACCTGCCCAGCAAACCAATCGCGCAAACTCATCCCCTTCATGTCCGCCGCTGTCTGTCCAATGGCAACCGGGAACGCTGTTTCGTCGTCGTTATTTTGCATTCTTCGCCTCCTTTTTCATTAGCTCAACCAACCACTTCACAATGTCTTCGCGCATTAACGAATCGTCTGCTAAGTTGTAGATAAAGTGATGTTCGTTTACTTTGCAGCCACCGCTATACCGTGCAATCGAAAGCTGCGTTTGGTTCACGTTCGCGTAGCCGATCTGGTCGTGCAGTCCAAACTTTTCCATTGCTGCTTCGCGATGGTTCTTAAGGTCTTAAAGTGTTGGTTGCATCATGCACCTTCCTTAATCGCTGTATCGCTCAGCATCCAGATTCCAAAGTCATCGATACCGGACGCCGCATCCAGATAGTCCGCATTGCTAATCTCGACCAACTCCACCGACCAATCATCCGACATGCGACTGACTGCTTTTTTGTACGCATGCAGCATTGCCTCGTTGCTTGTTTTGCAAGGAGCGTACTCGATGGAGGTGATAATGCTTGGTCGCTTGATGCCACCGATGAACCGTCTATATGTTACTAGGTAATAACGCATTTACTCGTTTTCCTTTCCGTGTTCCTGATCCCTTTGCATCGCGTCCCAAATCTCGCTGCGATGAATCACAATATCTTTTGGAGCAACAATTCCCAAGCGAACTTTATCCCCGCGAATCTGCACAATCAAGACTTCGATGCCACCAGTCAGGACAATCTTTTCGTTAGTCTTGCGACTCAGCACTAGCATCGTGGCACCATCTCCCCTGCATCGTTGCGTACTAGGTTGTTCAAGATGCCTTCAACCCAGCGGGAGTAGTTGTCAGTCACAAACACCTCTCCGTCATTCTTTCGAACTACAAGTCGCTTCATCGTGAAGTTCCAGCAAACCCGGTACAAGTTGTGACCTAAAACAAAATCAACAACGGCTTCAGAAACCAAATCAAACTCAACCCGATTGCCTCCAAACTTCTGCACAATCAGATTCACTATTTCATGCGTCTGCATTTCCATTCCTTTCAAATTTAAGAAAACTCCATACCTTGCAATCCGCTCGCAAGTCACTAACCAGGCAACTGAAAGAACTTGACGAACTGAGCGTTGATGTACGTCAGGTTGAACGTCGTCATGTTCACGACATGAAAGCCGCATAGGTAAGAAGGTTCCGGTATCGCGACTAACCCAGTCAGCCCTTGCCGCACCGCGATAACAATCGCATGCTCTTCGTCTACCATCAGATACTTCTTGCAAGCAGCCAAGTCGTCCTTAGCTACCTCAACAAGTGTTTGCGCAATCGCTTCAACAAATGACATAGATCAATCCTTCCTGGTGCCTCCGTGACCAAACCTAGTCAGCACCTAAATTGTTTTGTTTGCGACCGATCAACTCAGTCGCTTTTGTTACCGCTGCGTAAGGTTCTACACTATCGCTCCGTGTGCTGCAATAGTAGTCATCTGGTTTTCCCAAAGTTTGGGTTTCCAGCTTGCCTTTTCCATGCTCTTTTGATCGCGTTTACTTGCGTTTTCGTTAGCACGATCGACTTTCCAAATTTCTCGGAAAATCCCAATTTAGCCGCCCAACGTGTGACAGTTGCGACCGAACAACCGATCTCTTTTGCTGCAATTTTTGAGGTAATCATGTTGGCATCTTAATGAATTGCTCGACGTTTTGCAACTGGCTTATTCTTCCGCTTCTTCCCCCACCGAGCCGCAGCACCAGCTGCGCCCTGCTCACCAAAGTTCCGTTGCCCCAATTCTACAACCGGAGCCTCTACGCCTAGCTTTTGTGCCACTGCATCGCGGATCCACTCGGAAGGCGTTTCACCGTCTGCTAGGTCTGCTGCGATCAACGGACCTAGACCACAGAGCCGAACGTCTACGTTATCTGGAAATCCCACAAATCAAATCACTTCCCAACCAAACGGCACACGCCGCAAGATTGTTGCGTAAAGGAATGCCGGATGGCTCTCGCACTCTGCGAAAGTTCCGACGATAATTGAGCCGCGATTCCATTCGAGCTTAAACATTTTGAATCCTTGCCGGTCTTGCCGGTCTGTTGGATGGGGTTGTGGTGAGAAAAAACTATACCAAAGAAACGGAATACTCACGGCAAAGGTTTGCGAATTTATCCCACGATCCAAAACTAACTCGATTGACAATCTTTCCTTTGTTGCCAACCAATACGCTGCCTTCGTAGTCGCCGTTCTCACAAACGTCTTTTTCTTCGCACTCAATCACGACTATCTCAGGGACGTAATTTTGCGAACACCAACCGTTTACTGCACCTTGCAGTTCTTCCAGCGAAAAGCACACATGAACGCCTCGATCTAGTCCGCCGTTACTTGTTTCGCTCTTGTGGCTTCCAAGATCCATTCCCTTTGGTTGCACTCGGTAAACTTGCACGATTCGTCCCTTGTCATCATCCCCGTCTCGTGTCGGTCGATTGCCGATCAATCTTGCGGTGATGTAATCAGTATTGCCTAGTGTCGGACGATTGGCAAGGGCAACAAGAGTATTTTTCGAAACTATTTTTCGATCAGCCTGATTCGGTCGTCAGGATGGAGTCGCTTTTGATTGTCTCGTTCCGGATCGATCTGCGTCCAGCTTTCCCGAAATTGCCGAGACACGACCTCTCTAGGCTTGCCAGAATCAAGCCAAGTGACGCGATAGACACCCGATGGCATTCGTGCTGGGTACTTGCCTTGCGTGTCGCATAGGGTCCAAGATGCCACCTCGAATCGTAACGTGGCGGGGTTTTGTCTCCAGACAATGAGCTGGTCGTAAACGTGGCAACCTCGCATGTCGTAGTGGTGGTTAAGTTCTAGGAGGTCGGCTTGCTCGCTGCGGGTGAAGGGTTGCGTTAGGCTGGCGAGCATGAGGAGAAAGATCATTGGTATCGATCCGTAAGTTCTCGCAACCACTTTAACCGGACTTCTGGCAGGCAACCGTTTAGATGAATCGCAAAAGCATCATCTAACCCTTCCTCCCAATCCTTTCGAATCCATCCCCA
>JAUMAI010000837.1:0-2391 GCA_032116775.1 Pirellula sp.
CAGAGTTATCGCCTCGTACGCTCGATTGAATTACCTGCAGGCTGTTATCCTTGCGGATTGGCAATTAGCCATGATGACAAGACAGCCTATGTTGCTTTATCGAAACATAACAAAATCGCAGTGATCGATTTAGAAACAGGTAAGGTGACTCAACAGATCGAGGTAGGGGTCGCTCCATTCGATGTCGCTTTAACGACAGACTCCAAGAAGTTAATTGTGTCGAATATCGGTGGACGTAGGGCTGAGGAAGGGGATGCAACTGCAACCTCCGCTGGTACAAAGGTTGTAGTGGATGAGCGTGGAATCGCTGCGACTGGTTCTGTAAGCGTCATCGACCTTGAGTCACATTCGTTAATCCAGTCGATAGCTGTTGGCTTGCATCCCTCAGTACTTCAGTGCGACGCGAAGTGGGTTACTGTATGCAATACGAATCAGGACTCGCTCTCGTTTATTGATTTACAAAGCTTTAAGACGACAGAGTTTGTAGTTAAGCCTGATGAGAATTATCCGTTTGGCTCAATGCCAAATGGTCTTGCAAGTTCTGTTGATGGAAAAGCCTGGTTCGTAGCTTTAGCAGGCAATAATGCGGTAGCAGTCGTCGACGCCACAGAAAATGAATGGGTTGTGCGCGGCTTGATTCCGACCGCTTGGTTTCCCGCTGGATTAGCTTGTGATCAGGAGTTCCTTTACATCTGTAACACAAAGGGCTTTGGTTCTCGAAGCCTCAAACGCGATCTCCAAAAGGGACGTAATAGTCATGATCATCAGGGTGTGATCCAGCGTGTTGCTTTGGCGGAGATTAACGATGCTGGCAAGTTAGAGGCCTGGAGCAAGTTCGTTCGAGGCTATGCAACGCTGCTTGGTGAAAAGCGGCTGGCTGATACCGCCGTGGCCAAGCAAGAGGCGGCCGCGGGGGTTAAGCCGATACCGATACCCAGAAAACTTGGCGAACCGAGCGTTTTTAAGCATGTGATTTATGTGATCAAAGAGAACCGAACCTTTGATCAAGTCTTTGGAGACATACCAGAAGCACGTAGCGAGCCGAAGCTCTGCATTTTTCCAGAATCAATCACGCCCAATCATCATGCGTTGGTTAGACGCTTTGGCGTTTTGGATAACTATTACTGCAATGGTGTGTTGTCTGCAGATGGACATTCTTGGGCAACAGAGGGGAACGTTATGCCCTACCTTGAACGTGCCTTCGGAGGCTTCACTCGCAGCTATACCTTTGGCGATGACCCGATCACCTATTCGTCGAGTGGCTTTATCTGGGATCGAATACTGGGAGCAGGATTGTCCTTTCGGAATTACGGCGAGATGGATTTCGCTAAGATTCGAGATGGAGGAAAGTATCAGGAAGTATGGCGTCGGTACAGCGAAGGAGTCAAAGAGGAATTTGACCAAGAAGTTGGTATCGAGCGATTGCGTCGTTACACTTGCCGCAACTACCCGGGCTGGAATATGTCGATTCCGGATGTTCTCAGGGTTGAACGGTTCCTGGAGGAGTTTCGAAAGTTTGAGAGTGAGGGTGGATTCCCTAATCTATCGATTGTCTATCTGCCTCAGGACCATTTGGGAGGTGGTGTGACAGGGCGAGCGCATATGGCTGATAACGATCTCGCTTTGGGCCGTTTGGTTGAAGCTGTTTCTAAGTCGAAGTACTGGGATTCGACGGTGATTTTTGTCAATGAAGATGATCCGCAAAACGGTTTTGATCATATCGATGGGCATCGAAGTATCTGTCTGGCTATTAGTCCCTATAGCCAGCCAGGAATCAATCATAATTTTTATAATCAGACTTCCGTTCTTAGAACCATATTGCAGATTTTTGGTCTGCCACCCTTGAATCAAAAGGATGCAGCGTCGCCACTGATGACAGCATGTTTTTCAGAGTCGAAAGTCAATGCAGAGCCTTTTATAGCTTTGCCAGCCAGCGTCTCTTTAAACGAGGCGCCACCACCTAAAAACAAGCAGACCAGCGTCGAGAAAAAGTGGCGTGATATTTTGGCCACAGTACCGATAGAACGGACCGGTATGAAAACGCCACAAGATGAAGATAACCTCAATCGTTTCATCTGGCATGAACAAAAGGGTTGGGAGGTGCCTTACCCAGTCGAATATGCAGGTAGCCATGGCAAAGGGCTTGAGGCGATTCGTCTGATCCGAACTGAAGAAGAGACGGAGGATTGATGATTTAGTTCGGCTCCACCAGTCGGCGACCGCCAGGTGGCTATGCGCTAATACTGGCTCCCCTCTCCCCAACGAGCTCTCCGCTGCGCTTCGATCTCATTGGGTGAGAAAGCGAAAAGAATGTTGTACTACGTGCTCCCCTCGCCCACGGCGTTTTTGCGGAGCAAAAATCGCCAGGGGGAGAGGGGCTTGGGGGTGAGG
>JAUMAI010000837.1:2401-4940 GCA_032116775.1 Pirellula sp.
GCAGCCAATACCCTTGAACCAATAGTATCATCTTTCCTAGTGCCTTTTGCCAACATACAAGGGGCTTGGGGGTGAGGGGGAATCAGCGCCGCATCGTAACTCAGCAGAACTTAAGAGAAGCAGTTACACACATGTCCGATAGGTTCGAACAATTCCTCGAGTCAGCCACAGAGAATGATCTTGCTCGTAGAATTGGTCAGTGTCACAACCGAGGTTGCTCCCAAGAGAAGAGGTGGAAGTTTGTGCTCAAGTTGTTAGGGCCCGAGCGAGAATATCGTGAGGCATTCATTTGGGGATGCTTTCGAGTCGTTTCGCGGCGTGAAATAAACCATAGCCAAGAGCGATTACCAGCAGTGTGATGACACCCGTCGCCAGCCAGGGATTGAGAATCCACTTTTTCCAAGAAGGTCGTGGATCGGTCGCGGTTATCTCGCTTGCTTGACCCAGCGTGGCCGCCAGGGGCTGAATTTTTTCGCGTAGAGCTGCTTCGATTGCAGCGGTGTCATAGCGAGGAGCTTCTTCAAAAGAGCGGCCGTAAGTTAATCGATACCCTTCACTAGGTTTACCAAGAAATATAGCTTCATAGATTACGCCAGAAGCCGTGAATGAAATATCTTTCAATGGTGGGCTGTCGCCGTTATCGATCTCGACTCGATACTTAAGCTTACGGTAATCGGACATCGAAAGCTTTACATCATTTCTTTTAAGAGAACCTATATCAAATCTTGACAAAGTCTGATTGGCTAAAAGACGTGTTGATTCAGCTTCTGTTTCGCTCACTTCGTAGAGGCTTACTTTGCGGCTGAAATTTAAATCTGCTGCGAGTAAGTTGAGTTCAGTGATCGGCTCTCGTTCAGTATCCAGGTCAATGACCGTAGCTTTAGTTTTACTGTCTTGGGATATCTTGGTGATTGCGACCTTATAATCGGTGAGTTTGGGTTTCGACGATCGCACGTTTTCGACTTCATGCCAAAAGTAGAGTTGATCGATTCGAAACGGTTGTCGATTAACCATCCAAGTCTCTTCTCGTTGCTTTTCATTACCTTCCTGCATGGTTCGTTTAATTTCTAGAAACTGCGATTGCTGTTCCTGGGTTACGCCTTTAATTCGTAGGCGATAAGAGCCACCGACTGGTCGCTGCGGATCTTTAGGGAAGCTCACGTCGGTGTTCTTGACATCCATGTATTGGGTATAGTCATAGATAAGAGCATCTTTGACGATTTCTTGCCAAGATCCATCGACTCCTTTGGTTTCGACGGAAATCTGATGCTCGAAATTAATCAGTCCGGTGCTGATCGTAATACCGTTAACCGGTTTTGGAAACTTTACTGGGTCTATCTCAAACTCTATTTCCAAACCATTGTTTTCAAGTGGACGGATTGTTGGCTTTTCGACCCGATTACGCACTCGGTCGATCCGAATTTCATCGGTGGCAAGTTGTCGTATCACGAATGGGATTTCGCGATCTTGACGATCGATAATTCGCAGGTCCTTCCAGTCGAGGGCTGAATGTCGATAAACATCGACATCCAGCGATACACCTACTAGAGACTCGCGTTCGATAGTCGGGAGAGTGATTTCTTTCTCAAAAGCTTTTTTATCGGTTTGGTCTGGATGTGAGTCTTGACCGATGAGGTTCGACGAGGTGAAGCAGAGCGACACAAGAATTGCTAATTTTATCGCTTGCAGATGCAGCATTTTGGTAGTGCCCGATGTTGGACTGTGGGTCTTGAATAATGGAATCGACAAGTATCGCATTAGGCTTTTCCTTGGCTGGATTCATCGCTGATGGCAAAACGTTCGCGGTGTTTCAGGTAGACGAAGGAGCCAGCTAGTAGCAATAAGCCCAATATTACGAAGGCAATGATGCGATAGATGGGGTCCAGTTGTCTCAGGTCAACAAAGAACACTTTGAATGATACAACCGCGAAGAGTATCAGGCCCGCATAGCGGAGATTGCGATTGTCGCGACCGATACCACGCAGCAGCATTCCCAGGGCGAAGGTAGCCCATAGAATCGAAACGCCACCGTACCGGAATCCAGGGTAAAAGTGGAATAAGAAACTGTTGACTTCCAGACTGCTATAGATGAAGAGCATCACCAAGCTAGCTACTGCGAAGAAGCGTCGAGGGGCGATTGGTGAATTGCGGGCGACGAGCAGAGCGTAAACGGCTGTCAAGAAACCTATGACAGCGGAGAAGTCGATCAGTCGCATCGTCGCATCTCGAAAAGAGTAATCTCCGGCATAGAGGAGATTATCGGTTATTTTCCAGCCACCAATCACATCGAACAGCAATACCTTGCCGATCACCAGAATGGTTAGAGCTATTGCCAAGCCGAGGACAACCGCATGCTCTGCACGTGTCCATAGATAAACGACAATCCCGCAGAAGGTTAGCCAAAGAAGGGTCAAGACTGGATCGCGTGCAGGAGCATAGGCGTAACCTACAGAACGACTAAATTCGATATGCAGATACACTAAACCCATACCTAAGGCTGCAGCTAACAGGCATTGAACGATCCAGTGATCTTTTAGTC
>JAUMAI010000837.1:4950-8499 GCA_032116775.1 Pirellula sp.
TTTCTCGGTAACTTGAAAGCAATCAGGGATTGGGGATATGCAAAGGAGTATGTGGAGGGTATGTGGTTAATGCTCCAATCCTAAGGCTGCTGCCAGCAGGCAGTGAATGATCCAGTGATCTTTTAGTCCGAATAGAAGTTGGTGCTCTAGTCGCTGGGTAGGCTTTCCATCAGCATCTAGCGTTTCAGCAGGAGGCAGTTTTAGTATCCAGTAGTAGGCTACGAGCATTGAAGCAATTGGGGCACCGAATGAAACGATACGACTGAGCAGCAGCCAAGAATATTCCCTCCACGATAATTCGGCGGTCGTGGTCCAGCCTTGACCAAAGAAGGTGCGCGATAGATCCAGGAAACCAAATCGGCAGATCACCAGAGCGAATAAGATATAAGCCATAAGTCGCACAGCGCCGCTGCGTAGTTGGAGTGCCATCCACAGCAGCATTAAGGCTTGAATGGACCAGCTTGCCGTAATCCACTCGCGAGTTAGGACCAAGGGCATCGTGGTGGCGAGGAAGCAACTTGCTAAGCCAAAGAAGATTACCAGGAGATTGCGGTCAATGAATTTCCTATTGACGAATGCTGCAAAATGAGCTGAGTAGTAAATGGTAAGGCCGATCGAAACCGCAGCAATCCATTTTCGACCATACAATTCATCCACCATTCTGTAAGAGATGGCGAAGAAAAATGCCACATTGAGTAGCAGCAATAGTAGGTCGAGTAAGTGTGTAGGTGTTTGGCGAACTTGACGATTCGTGAACGACATCGTCGAAAACAAAACGAAGAAGCCTATTAGAAACGGCATAAACTCCCAGAACTTGGTCTGGTCGTAATCTGTTAGCGTGGAAAGAACCAAGGCATAATTTGCGATGAAGCTCAAGTAATTGACCAGCGGCCAATTGCGATAGACACCTATGGCCAGGACTCCACAACCTAAGACCAACATGTAACCGAACAAGGCAGGATAGTTGGCCGTCTCGGAAGCCAACATGAGTGGTGTTCCATAGCCACCAATAATGCCTAGCACTGCTACGAGCATGGAGTTGAAACGAACAGCAACTCCACCGGCAAGTGTCGTGATGACTGCCATCAGGGCAAATGCTGGAATTGGTTCCAGCATATTAAAATATTCGTAGGCAGCAAACACCGCAAAATAAAGGGCCGCAAATCCACCTCCCATTAAGCCTTGACCAAGTATGTGATACCGTCGTCCCAGTAATTGTGTTCCACCGATCAACATCGTTAGGCCCGCGATCACGGTGAGAATGACACGAGCTTCTGGGACCAAAAGGCCACGATCGATCGAGTACTTCAGAAAGAATCCAATTCCGACAACCAGAATGACAATACCGATACGTAGCAACCACTGACTGGCGACGGCAAATTCAGTAGATACACCTTTCGGTATGTGTTCCTCGCCAACGATAATCCAATTCCAGATCTTGCTTAGAGTTTCTTGCGCAGCCTTCTCGAATGCGCTTGGCTCGCGAACGGGAGAGCTGGTTTGTTCGGTCGGATAGTGTTGAGGATTGTACTGCCAAGCTTTTTGATGCTGCTGGTGGGATTGATTCTGCGAATCATAATCTTGAATGAGTGGTGGAGCAGTTTCTTTATCGGATGTTTTTGCAGGCTCTTGAGTCGATACTATCTCGGCACCGATGATCTCCGGTTCCTTGTCAGAAAAAGCAGGCGTCTTTTCTATCGTTTCAGCCTGAGATTCAGGCGCTTCTGATAATGGGCGAACTTGGCGTTCGATTGAGGGCGAGCTCGCGACTGTGCTTTCGGCTGCAGAAGGTTGGGGTGTCGTGGCCCATTGCGGAGCATGCTTAGGAGCTTGGTCCGGGCGAGGGGAGATGCTTGTCTGTAAGCGGTCGAGTTGATTGCGAAGGCTTTGAAAGTTGTCTCGTTGTTCCTCGCCAAGGCGTTTTACAGAGAGCCAGATAATCAATGGCAGGATAAAAACGCAAAAAAATGCCGCGACCGCGATAAGGAAAGCGATAAGTTCCATGATGTTTGTCTCGGTTTCGCAGTATGGAAGGAGCTTGCCACTGAACCTCGGAAGGGTCCCAGGTTGCAGTCGGCTTTTGACCGCTCGATTTAGCGATAGTAGATCCTAGAGACTCAATAGTCCCATTCTTGGCGCAGAAACACAAGAAAATCGTCAAAAATCTACCCTTTGGGTCCGGTTTAGCTGAATCCATGGCTGTCCTCGTTTCTAAGTTGCTGCCAAACAGATACTTATGGCAATCCAAGCGGATGTGGTCGAGGTTCATTCTGCCGGTTTGGGCTTAGCGATCCGCCGCTAACGCTGGCGGATGAATGGTGGTTGATATAATCGGCTGCCGCATGAGCCGACGACGTTAGTCGCAGCTGGGGCAATAATGCTCCTATCACTGGTGTTACTTCAGCGAACCATTCATATCGCGTTAAACTGATTACCAGAGCCTCAACAAATGCGAGCTTATCCATAACCCATAAAGATGATTCAAATAGGTTCCATATGAAAAAAATGACCGGGCGATGGATGGTGTGGTGTACTTGGTTATTTGTTCTTTATTGTTTCGGTGCCAGTCAACTTCCGGCGCAGCAAGCTCGCTATAGGCTAGGCAAACAAGTGATCGGTTTCGAAACCGATTTCCAAGAGCAGATGCAGGATATCGAGAAGCGACGGTTGGTTCTTAGTCCTCTCGAAAATGCGGTACAGTCATTCTTTCGTTTGGCATTAACCGACGCTGAGCAATCGATTGACAAAGCATGGTTAGCATTGCAGCCGAAAGAGTCACAACCAAAACTAGAGCCTTTGGCATCGCTACGACTCGAATTGGCTCGACATTGGGTCGATGTTGGTACCGCGGACTTAGCCATAAAGATTGAGCAGGCTTATTCATCTAAGATGGAGTTAGCCTTGCCGCTTACGCTGAAACTGAGATTCATTGATCAGAAAGGTGATGCAGTTAGTTCACAGGACATCATCGTGGATGCGATTCCTTTTAATCATAGTCTGGCTTTGAGGGGTTTGGTCGAGGGGGATTACCGCGTAGATGCTCTGCTGGAGGCAGAGAGTGTGGCTTGGAAAATGCCTCCGCAGTTATTCTCTTGTTCTCGTGATTTGGAAGTTCGCTATGAGAAGCTGAGGACTTGGATAGAAGAAAAAAAGAACCAAGAGAAAAAAACTTTTTTACGCACAGTTCAGTTGAACGCAAACATTTTGCGCGATGCACGCCGTGGTCGCGTGTTGGAAACAGATTACCCAGCCCATCGTATTTTGACACAACTTGAAAGCTGGCAGGAAGGATATCAGGGGGATACTCAAAGCTTACAAATCCAAGCCCCCGGTGAATATTGGCTGGAGTTACAGGGCAAGAGTCGTTCAACAGTGGTACGGGTGAACCTGCCGACCAAAATTGATCCCAACCGAGCAGCGCCATTGTTGGTCGCATTCCATGGGGCGGGTGGAAGTGAAAACATGTTCTTCGATGCGTATGGGGCAGGCGAGATTGTTAAATTGAGTAAAGAAGCAGGCTACGTTTTAGTTTGCCCGCGGCAGCCTTTG
>JAUMAI010000838.1:0-7777 GCA_032116775.1 Pirellula sp.
AAGTATTTTTGGCGCTTTCAGCGCAGGAGCCTTGTCGCTTTACAGTCTGCTGCGGAAGAAGAAATCCCGGAATCCTTCAGACTACTTCACGGAAATTCGAAGAGTGGAGCAACTAGCGTACAACGAAATATCGAATTCAGAGGACTGGATTGAACGGCAGCAGTTTCTAAAACAATTGGAAGAGCGTATCGTAAAACTGCGATATGATTTATTGGAGGACATTTGCGAAGGCCGAATAAAAGGAGATCAGGTTGTTTCCAACATCATGATGCTACTCAATGAAGCTCGACGCAATTTATCGATGGTCGCAAAACAAACCCCTGAATCCACTGAGCGAAACTTCAGGGTGGTGAGATCAGCGGCCTGAGGTCGTCGCTCGTTATTGCGGCGATCAATTATCTATTTGCGACTCGAATAGAATGAATTTTCTCGTCTCTGAGAACGCCATAGCGATTCATTTGCATGTTTTACCCTTGGATCATGTCTCAACACATGAATGCATAGAATCATTTGAAGATTCCGTAATCCGCATCGCAACCGCAACACAGGACAGCGACATTTACAATAACAATGCATTGATGTTGCTCCTGCCGAATCCCCGCCTAAATTTTCTCGTTGTCAAATAAATTTGCGATGTAGATTCTCCACAGAGCCTGCTCGCAACGAGTTCCTACAATGTCAGCGGCCAAAGCGGAAGCGATGATTTCAATTCTTCTGAATGGCCAGCAAAACCTAATCCTCACTACTAGGGCTCCCCTCGCCCCAACGAACTCTGCGCTGCGAACTCTTTTGATTAGAGGTAATCAAAAACCTAATCCTCACTACTAGGGCTCCCCTCGCCCCAGGCGTTTTTGCGCAGCAAAAATCAAAACGTGCAAAACGATTTTTCTCGAGTGCCTGGGGAGCGAAGAGGCTGTATGCTCTCTTCATGAGGTCACACTGGCGAGCGAGAGAGGCCTCTTCCAGAAGGGCTACAATAGAAGAGTGTTTTAACATCACGTCTGGATCCTTCGGACGGAACGGAACTTTTCCATGAATCAAATCAACGAAGCGAAGTACCATTCCAGATGCGGGAAACTTGGCGAATGGCGATGGGATGTCGCTTCCGTACTGTTTCTATTAGCCTTGGGAATCATGCATATCCCGATGCAGTTGGCATCCTTCCTGCCCTGGGATGATCCCAGTTCCTATCGCAAGCCAATCCTGTTTGGGATCTCGACCGGGCTAACACTCGGATCGCTCTTGCTGCTGCTGAACGACTTGCGCCCAAGGCGCTGGGATAGTTTTCTCAGGGGCTTACTTTGCTTTACCCTCGTGAGCGAAGTTCTACTCATAACCTTCCAATCCTGGAGGCATGTGCCTAGTCATTTCAATCATTCCACAATACTTGACGTTTTCATTGAGACCATGATGCTATGTTGTATCATGTTGGCGGTTTTTACGATCTTGGTACTGACCGTCCGAACATTTCAGCGGGATGCGTTTGCCGAGGCACTTCCCGCTCGCATTCTGGCCCAACAAAGCGGCATGATTTTTCTGTTACTCTCATGTGCCTTAGGGATCGGTATCACGATCCTCGGTAACTATCTGATGTACAACGGTGGTTCGCCTGAGACGATCGGTAGCAAGGGTGTTCTCAAATTCCCTCACGGTGCAGCACTGCATGCGATTCAGACCCTGCTCTTGTGGTCTTGGGTTTGCGATGTGTTCGGATCAGCGCGTGGTTTTTGGTCGGTCGCTTGGCTTGCTGCTGCGCACGCGATATTCTTGGTCTATGCACTGCGTCAAACGTTACTCGCCCGAAGCCGCTGGGAGAGTGATGATATCGGTTGGATGCTGCTCGGATGCATCCTCGCTAGCGGGGCGATGTCTCTGCTGGTTGCGATCTGGCCAAGAAAAGGATGAAGCTTGGCCTCCGATTTCGCAATATCCGTGTGTGCTTAGCATTTTCTGTGCTGAACACTGAGTGGCTCTTAACACACGCTTATACTCAGTTTCCAAGCAAGGCGTCCAAACGTCAGCTCAGGCTATTTTGATCGCTGATAAATCAAATTCTGGCTGGAACATCAGGGGAGTGTAATCACAGAGCCGTCGTTTCGAGCAGCCATAGCGCGGTAGATTTGCATGTCGACATCGGTCGATATGGAATGGGTCGAACCGTCCATGAGCAAGAATAAACAGCCGCCGGTATGAGGGCTCCAGAATCCGCCGGGACTACCTGTCGGTGCATTTGGCCCGCCGGAGCGTACGTGAACGGTTGCCATGGTGATCGCAGGTCGCGCAGTTTGACCGACGGTTTGCCCACGCATTTGAGCGATTCGACTCGTGAATACCGTTTGAGCGTTGGGGATCACGCCAGCCCAACCGTTGGGTGTGAACATACTGGCGCGTTCGCCGATCCCGATCGTGTGCGAAGTCCCATCGGTTATCGAAGCATGCTTAACCGCTTGGTTGCGATGGAACATCCCATTGAAGGGCGTTTCCTCATACATCGCACTGTAACGTGGCGCGTTGGCAGGATCACCGCCACCTAAGCATCCGATGTAGCTGGCATGAGCCAAGTCTCGAATCCCGAGCGAAGTCGGCCATACGCTCACGGGCTCATTCCAGGTATCCGATGGGCATTGGTAGCCAGAGACCCGCGTGCTGCGGGCAGACTGGTTGGCCGGGTGGGTAATTGGGAGACTAAAGTTGATCGTCTGGTGAAGACTGCTCTGTTCCATGTATGGAAGGAGCATCGCATAAAAACTCCAGCCAGGCCCCGCCTCGGGTATCGGATCATTCCCCCTGCCCGACCATGTGCCGGTGACCTGCGAGATAAATCCGGGGGGAAATGTGCGATGAGTCGAATCGTAATTATGCAGGGCCAACCCCATTTGCTTGAGATTGTTGCTGCATTGGATACGCCGCGCGGCCTCACGAGCAGCCTGGACCGCCGGCAGTAGTAAACCGACGAGTATTCCGATGATGGCAATCACGACGAGAAGCTCGACCAGGGTGAATCCCTGTCGATAGCTGATAAAAGACCTGAGGCCAAAATTTGATCGCATTGAACCACACTCCACAGTCATCAAAAGCTGGGTTACGAAACCGATACCTTTGGCTGGCTATGGATCTTTTTCTTGCGAATCAAACCCTGTCGCTTGCTTGACTGCTCTTATTGTTACTGAGACTCAGTCTCAATACAATCCCTTTGGACGATTTTTTGAGGCAAAAATCACAGCTAGGAAAGGGCGACTGCGAATTCACTGAGCATACGCTTCCGAGAATTACGGGCTCCCCTCTCCCATCGCGTTTTTTCGAAGCAAAATTCGAGCATGCGAGCGGCTGGGGGTGAGGGTGAATCAGGCCAGAAGCGTCACGAATCTCCGGAGTCAAGCGGAATGCCCTCACCCCGAACGGTTGTGGTGATGGAACTGCTGCCTAAAAACTAATTTCATAACTTGCCTCATCGGCGACTCCTGATCGAGTCGCGTTTTGAACAGCGGATCTGGTAATACGAGACAACACCCGACACAGCCTGTCGCTCGATGAAAATTTGCCCCACCTACCAGTATCGGATACGCTTGCCCCTCCGACGCGCTGGATTCGACTGCCAGGCTGCAGCGTGGTAACCTACAGGTCACAGCTTGATCGATCTTGAACCTAGTTGTCTGGCATGAGGGCCACCACTACGATGAGATTACTAATCGCGACGATTTTCTTAATCGCTTCTGTTTCGATAGCGCACGCCCAATCCATACACAAGGATATACCATATCTGCCCGATGGGCACCCCAGGCATGTGCTCGATGTATATGCGAATGCCAAGACTGACAAATCAGGCAAATCGCCAGTGGTTTTCTGGATCCACGGTGGCGGATGGCAAGCGGGTGATAAATCTGACGTAGGGAGCAAGCCGAAGTTCTTTGCTGACAAAGGCTATCTGTTTGTAGCCTGTAATTACCGTCTCCTTCCGGATGTCACCATGGAGGTTCTTACCCAGGATGTCGCCAGTGCAGTGCACTGGGTGCACCAGAATATTGCATCCTACGGTGGCAACCCCGATAGCATCATCATTGGTGGTCATTCGGCCGGGGCTCAGTTAGCCGCACTTCTGTGCGTGGATGATCGCTATCTTAAAGCGATGGGAACTCCAATGACAGCGCTCAAGGGTTGTATTCCTGTCGACGGAGATACTTACGATATCCCCAAGATCATCATGACCGCCGAGCATCGGCAAGCGCTCTACGGCGGAAAAATGCCGACGTTTGGACATCGGCAAAAGTTCGGTAATGACCCCGAAAAGCATATCGACTTCTCCGCGGTTACCCACATCGCCAAGAATAAACGTATTCCCCCATTCCTGATACTCTACTTCTCTGGAAATCCTGACACGACTGCGCAGGCACAACGACTCGCAGTTACCCTAAAGGACGCTGAGATCCCTGTGATGATTTTGGGGAAACATAATTCGAATCATTCGCAGCTCAATGACGACTTGGGAAAGAGCGATGATTCAGCTACTGAGATTCTTTCTGAGTTTCTTAAAACAACTCGATAGGTGTTTGGCTGGTAATTAGCTCAATGCGTGCGCCGTCCGTGGTGCTCGGTCTCAATTTGCAGCCGCGGAGGTTGAACGGTGAGGTTTGATCAGTCATCGGGATCAGCATCAATGCTGCAAAGACGGTAAGGAACAACGTTACAGTTTTTATTGGAAGGTTGGGCAGCCTGTGCAAATAGTGAGGTGCAGAAAGACGACAGCGACTACCAGAAATACGAAAAACTCCTCGAAAAAAAGGGGGGAGCAGAGAAGTGAACCAGACTCAAACAACCTACAAATTTTCTACAGCTCTTACACTTCGGACCTACGCGCGACGCGAAATAATACGCGCGTCACGGTGGGGAGTTTAGTTGACTTAAGGAATAATTTTTTATCAGGATGGTATCACATTGAGAGAGCCAAAAACGTACATAAGTTGCTTATCAAGCATGGCAACAGTCTGGCACTTATCATAGATTAGCCGATGTAAAACATTTGTTGGTGAAGCCTAGCCGAAATCCAGACCGCAAAAAGAAACTCACAGAGTCTCGAGGCGATCAATGGAAAAAATTGTCGAACGATCTTCGCAAGTTGGCTGAGTCATGGATTCGATCGTTTTTTTCGAACTTTCCGACATTCCTGAGATTCATTCTGATCATATACCGCAATAGGGTGCCAACGTTGAGTTGTGCTATGCAGGAATGCTCGAATCGGCGTTTGTGCAACCGAGGGTGACTTTTGTCAGGCAATTTCCACATGCCCTTCCATTCAAAATGGCTACCGCTTGTCTTTTTCACATCTCGCCATCAGTGAGTCTATTATCTTACGAACCAAAATAGGAACGTTATCAGGAAGGCTCAGACGTGCCGCCAAAAATACCAACGTTACGCTCACGAACGACTTGAGTCCAACCAAAAGCCCAGATTGTACTCGACTCATGCCATGTTCCGGAGCCCGCCGGTCGACCTTCAGGCAATAGTTCCCGATTACTCCATCTCGCATAAACAATAAAGGGTGCAGGTACCGAAATCGAAGTGAAGATGAGCTCACTTCTTGCGGGGTTTAATCCGTTCTTGGTTTGGAACGCTATGTGTCGACGTAGGGCTAAGCTAAGAGCGGCTTTCGGTCCAAAGACCTTCGTCGCGGCTCAAAGTGAGCAATACAGTGCCACAATTACAGTTGCGACTCGTATCCAACGGTGTCTCTTTAATGGTCTGGCCATATGGGCACCCTTGTACGAACGCTTGAATTTATGGAACGCGAGCGGTTGAATCAAACCAAGTCAACTCGTCTAAGGACACATCACCTGAGATCTTCTCCACTCTGCCGACTCTGCCGAAAACCTGGCAATCGTTTAACTCCGTTGCCGCAGTCTAGGATTTTCAAAGTATGCGTTCTACCTTCCATGACATCTCTCAACCTGACAGATGTTGAGATTCGTCGTGCATGTGTAAGTCAACCTTGGCTGGGTTGACCACGAAACAAGCCGAATAAGTAGCCGAGGATGCGCACGCAAATTGGAGCGTTCGATCTTTCGAGTTGTTCTCGCTTCCAGTGCTTATGTCAGTTCGAGTCTTAGACTGCATCTGCCAGATATCTATCGACGTTTTCTTGGGTAATCACATCAATGCCTGTATCAATAGACTGAGGTATCTGAAGGCCCATCGATGCTTGCCATAACATCAGGATGGACATGGAGCCTTGCATTCTCGGAATGGTTGCTGAGGAGGACTCGATCACTCCTTCTTTAATGGCCTCAAGGACAGGCTTGATCCCATCCATACTGACGAATTTTACTCTGCCAACCTTCCCAGCTTCTTTAATAGCGCTGGCTATGCCAATCGGACCGGAAGCATCGCAGCATAAGTAACCACTGAGATCGGGATGCGATTCAAGTACAGACGAGGCTTGTTGGTGAGCCGTCTCAATATCGTCATTGTCAATGCCCCCATCTACAATGGATATACCAGGATACTTTCTCAGTACAGCCAGTTGGGCTTCGTATCGTGCTTTGTGGTTTGGTGCCGTGGGATAACCCTGCATCACCGCCACTTTGCCGGTGTACCCAATCAGCTTGACAAGTCGCTCGGCCGCAATATTCCCCTGCTGAGTAAAGTCGTTACCAATGCTGGTGATGCTGGGATCCGGCGATGGTGAGTCGAAGAGAACAACCGGAATGCCCTGATCTCTGAGGTGGTTTATCGCCGTCATATGGCCTACTGCGTCAACCGGATCTACAGCGATACCACTTGGCTGACTCTTAGCGATCTTCTCCAGAATAGCATTCTGCTCAACGACATCGCAAATTACTGGCGGCATATAATCGACGACAATCTCGACACCAAGTTCACGGCGGAGGATGTCGGCTTCAGCCTGCGCACCTTTGTTGACCTCGTCGCACCAAGGATGTGCAACTTTGGGGACAATTATGAATCGAAGCGCTTTTGCCATTTTTCAAATCCTTAATGCGGTAGACCTTCGTACGGTAAATTCGGAGTTTAACTTCGTCAGGCGGATCGGCCATAACCCTGCTTTCTGCAACCATGCAGCCTGTCACACAAGGCAGCCTGCCGCGACGCCGTTCAGTTGCAAATGGACAGTGTGAAAGTATCAACTCAGGAGCGTCTCAATGAGTCCATTCAATTCCAACCGTGGCAGCTTTGCCATTTCGTACCGGATGCTTATTCTACCACCTAATCTAAATCTGGCAGCAATTTGTTCATAAGATGTTTTCATAAAAATCAGTAAACAGTTGGGGCAACTTCTCCGATCTTACTTTCTCGGTCAAACTGGGGTGGATCGAGGGATCTTTCTTGTACTCAGTCAAGCGTCGATCAAGCTCCGCTTGTTGTGCCAGAGAGATCTGTTCCAAGATTATCTGGAGGCCTATCCCAAATCATCTGCGTTTTGCCTCCTCCCCCCCAGGTATAATAAAGGCAAGCCAGACAAATACGGAGTTAGCCAAGTACTTTTTGGCCTTATGATGACGCCCTAAGGCGCTGGGGAGGCATCGAATGTCGGCTGGTATGCTTCTGAGAGGTTAGGAAATTGATACGCTGCATGGATGTTACATTTATAGGTGAAATAGTTCCTACAGCTTTGAAAGTCTCTTTGATGGAGCTTTCCTATGATACGACGCAGCATTTCAGGTTATGCTGACTAGCCATCGAATTGCCAAAAGGTCAAGCACTGGCATGAAGGAACAATCGGAGTCCGAGATCGAACGTTCGAATATGCGGATTGTCAGCTGCGGAT
>JAUMAI010000839.1:0-5672 GCA_032116775.1 Pirellula sp.
TCATTGATAGAAGCATCTTTCTCAATGTAGATGTCGCGCTGCGGAACATAAGCTTCAGGTTGGTAGTAGTCGTAATAACTAACAAAGTAATGGACAGCATTGTTAGGAAAGAAGTCGCGAAACTCGGCGTAAAGCTGAGCGGCAAGGGTCTTGTTATGACTTAGGACGAGCGTTGGTCGCTGCAATCGTTGGATCACATTGGCCATCGTAAAGGTCTTACCAGAGCCCGTAACACCCATGAGGGTTTGAAAGCGTCGATCGCCTGAAAGCCCCGCGACTAACTCCTCAATCGCCCGAGGTTGATCTCCCGCCGGAGCAAATTGGCTGGAGAGGTGAAATTGTTCAGCAGAATACTCAAAGGTCATCCAGATACTTCCTAATTCAATCCATTTTTGAGGCCACAGGCCGGATTTGCAGATTCCCAACATCATCGTTTGAAGAGATTTCTGATTTTCTCTCCCCAACTCCTCCCCCAGACCTGCTGGATTTGAGGTATTATAGGGTGTTTCCAGCCTGCCGGGCACGGAAATCGAATTCCGATTTGCAACGATTTTCCAGCAACTCAAAAAGTGCGGGAGAATCGCCGGGAAAGATTGGATTTTTCGCGCAAAATCGTTCACATTTGAGGCGTTAGTTGCCCCCAATAGGCGAAGGGCCCATTGGATTGACGCCCGCAAGGAAAGGAAAAGCGTGAGTAACTGCTCAAGGAGAACAGCTTGGTTCGGCCTGGCAATCGTAGGCCCTCTATTATGGGCGCAAATGGCTATCGCCGATGATTTCCGTGTGCTTCTGCTTAACAACCAAGCAGAAGAGGGTGCGTTAAAAAAAGTTACGCTCCAAGAAGTTGAGTTAGTCACTCCAAGCGGTACGAAAATCATTGCCGCAGCTCAGATTAAGCAACTGGAGAATCTATCTCTGGCCCCGGCGGCTGTGCCCCCAAAGCCTCTACCGATCGCAATTGCACTGCGTGATGGAAGTCAACTCAGAGCAGCAGATGTAACCCTACAGGGAAAAGAAGCGACATTGCAAGCGACTCTACGCACCACTCAAGTAGTGGCCGCAGAGATCGATTGGATTCGGTTTCAAGACACCAATGCCACCACGCAACCGCAATGGGAAAAACTACTAGCCACAACCTCAAAGACAGATCGGTTGGTCGTCCTGCGCAGCGGTGACACCGTCGATACGGTTGACGGCTTGGTTCAAGCGATCGAAAAGGATGAAGTTCGTTTCGACTTTGACGGCGACACAATTAAGGCACCTAAAAGTCGCTTGCTGGGAATAACGTTTTTTGCCACGACCAAGAAATCGTATGCCCCAGCGAAAGTCGTTGTGACCACCACCTCTGGCGACAAACTGGCAGCGATTGCCATCGAAGCGACGGCTGACCGGGATCTTAAACTCGTCACTTCGGGAAGTACTGAGTTCACGATTCCCTGGAATGAAATTTCAAAGCTCGATTATTCCGCCGGCAACCTGCAAATGTGCGCTGACTTGCAACCCCTCTCGGTCGCCTCTAATTTAAATGATGATTATCCCGGAGATTTAGAAACCGCCAACAAACTATTCGCCCCTCATGCGGCTCGTTATGGAAACTCAGCACAGTCTGCAGAAGTCCCCATCAGCGATTTTCTATTCCTCGGTTCAGGAGAACTGGTCTATCGAGTTCCCGAGGAAATGAGCCGTTTTCAAACAACTGTGACTGGCGCACCGAACGCTCAAATGCGCGGCTGGACAACGATCATCGTGCAGCAAGATGATGAGATCTTATTTCAACAAAGTCTTCGACCTGAAGTTGAGAAGCTAAATATCGATATCCCGGTAGTCGGCAAGCGGAGATTAACACTGAAAACTCAACCCGATGATCGTCGTCTTGCTGACGATGCAACATGGTGGTTACAGCCGAGGTTCGTAAAATGACCAACTGCCCCCGCTTTTTCTGTTCGGCTCGCAACCGTTTCCGGATTTGGTTCCTTTGCGGTTCTTTATTCTTGTTGCTCGCCACACTAGGACATGCCCAAGAATCGGCTAATCTAGACGACCAGATAAAACTCATCGAGTCTCAGCGAAGTGAAGCTGTTCAACGCGCAATTGCTCCCACCGTGGCTGTCCTCGGAGACGGTGGCGAAGGTGGAGGCAGCGGTGTCGTGATTTCGCCCGATGGCTACGCGCTGACAAACTTTCACGTCACCAGTCCTTTTGGCACTCACATGCGCGGTGGCATGGCAGATGGAAAACTTTACCCGGCAGTGATTGTTGGAGTTGATGCCACAGGCGACTTGGCGTTGATCAAATTGCTAGGGCGAAACGATTTTCCAGTAGCGACCCTCGGCGATTCTCGAAAAGTCCAAGTAGGACAATGGTGTTTTGCCATTGGAAATCCATTTCTGTTGGCAACCAATCTACAACCGAGTGTATCGTTCGGAATTATCAGTGGCGTGGAACGTTATCAGTATCCGGCAGGAACCATACTTGAGTATGCAGATTGCATCCAAACGGATGCTGCGATCAATCCTGGTAACTCCGGTGGTCCACTCTTCAATCGAGAGGGCGAATTGATCGGAATTAACGGACGTGGTTCTTTTGAGAAACGAGGAAGAGTTAACGTCGGCGTTGGTTATGCCATCTCAATTAACCAAGTGAAGAATTTCGTCGGCGCGTTACGAGGAGGACGGTTCGTGGACCACGCCACGTTGGGTGCTACTGTCGCAACCGACGACGCAGGTCGAGTGCGTATCACCAACATCCTTAACAGCAGTGACGCCTACCGTCGAGGCTTGCGATACAACAATGAAATTCTCGAGATTGCCGGACGCAGTATCCGCACAACCAACGAATTAAAAAATGTACTTGGAACACTTCCGAGCGACTGGCGAGTTAAAGTACGCTTCCGCAACTCTGACGGTGAACAGGAAACGCTAGTGCGACTCGGCGCCGTGCACACGCAAGAAGAATTGCTAGAACTCGTTCAGGGTGGTTTACCAGGCATGGGGCCGATGCCGAAGAAGCCAGAGGAAAAGGAAAAACAGCCCGCCCCTGAAAACAAACCGACGGACCAAGAGTCAGGAATCTCCGAAGCACAACCTACCAAGAATTTATGGAAGGATTTCTTCAGCGAAAAACCAGGATTCGCAAATTTCCATTTCAATCGACTTGAAAAAGAAAGAGTTCTTAAAGCCTACTTAGCTACGTTAGGCGAATTGCCCCCAGGAGCTAACTGGAAACTAACAGGCGAATTGGCGGGTGATAATAGACCGGCAGATTTCCTGTTGAGTGACAACAGCTTCACCCTTGATCGTGCTGGCCTGCAGCAGAACGTCGATCCCAAACAAGGCTTGTCCAAGATAATTGCTAAAGCCAACTTGGATGGACTCACCTTAGCTCTAGGTGTTTGGCGACAACTTTGCCTCGGAACCGGGAATGCACAGGGGAATCTGCTCGATAGCGCTGTCTATTTAGGAACAATGCCGATCCTGGGACAATCCATTCTGCGTGACGTCTTGGAAGTACAAATCAGTGACCTTAAAGTTCGTCTCTACTTCAACACGGAAGATGGTACCTTGCTCTGCTTGGAAGCTTTCGGAGATGAGGGAGATGACCCTGTGGAAGTTTATTTTGACAAATACGAACAAGTAGAAGCCAAATTGTTACCACGCCAAATAAGACTTCAGTATGGCATCGATACGGCAAATGTTTTTCAAGCTAAAGAATGCAAACTCGATGTTACGGCAACCACGTCTCCCGTAGAAGAAGAAAGTGGGTCATGAGTATAACAACCATCCATACGATGCGGATGCTTTTGTGCTTGTGCTGCCTGCTTACTTTTGCTGGCCAAGCCTTAGCGGAAGAAGAAGCTAAGCAAGCTACTTCCTGGGTTGACACCTTACGAGTCTGCCAGGACAGAGTTGTGAAGATTTATGGTGCCGGTGGAATCGCTGGCCTGGAATCTTATCAATCAGGCATCTTAGTCTCGGGCGAAGGTCATATTCTAACAGCTTGGAGTACCGTACTTGATGCGGACACGGTAGTGGCTGTGACGACGCAAGGCCAGCGGTTTGACGTATCTTTAGTGGGAGCAGATCCACGCCTCGAAATCGCGATTCTGAAAGCGCAAACGACAGAAGAACTACCCCACTTCTCACTTAAAAATTCCCCGACACCCCAGATCGGGAGTCGCGTTCTCGCAATCACAAATCTCTTTGGTATCGCCACGGGTAATGAAGCTCCGAGCGTCCAAAAAGGGAGTTTATTAGCTACCTCCTCACTCAAAGATCGACGGGGAAAATCGGGGGTTGTCTATCAAGGTTCAATTTATGTCATCGATGCCATGACCAATAATCCTGGTGCAGCTGGTGGTGCCGTGACAGACTGGAACGGCAATCTGCTCGGCATCGTTGGCAAGGAACTGCGAGACCCACAAACCAATATTTGGCTTAACTATGCGATTCCCATCTCTGAATTACAAGAATCCATTGCAGCCATTATTGCCGGTAAGAGCGTTGCAAAAACAGAAACTAAAATCGCTGAGGCCGCTAATCCGCACGACTTGCTCAAGTTGGGAGTCGTTCTTGTGCCAGACGTATTACCCAAAACACCCGCCTTTGTTGATCGTATCATTCCGAATTCGGTCGCCGCTAAGAATGGTTTGCTGCCCGATGATTTGATCATCATGGTGGAAAACGACCGAATCGATTCCCAAACTAAACTTCGTACGCTGTTGAGAACTATTGATAACGCAGATCCAGTTGCTCTCATGGTTCAGCGTGGCTCTGAAATCGTCACTGTCAAGCTACGCCAGGAGTAAGTGAACGTGAAGCCTAGCAAAGCAACCATTGTGCATCCATTGCTAAACCGAATAACTATCAGCCGACGGATCTTGGTAGTGTTATCTCTTAGCTGCCTGCTTCTAAGCGTGTCTTCAAACTTAGTAGCCCAAGATAGCGGCGAACTTCCACAGGCAGCCATCGACCGTGCTGCCAACATCGCTGCAGCCTCCGTAGTGCAGATTGAAACGATCGGTGGCCTCGATCAAGTCGGCGACCGTTTGGCGTCTACCGGTCCAACTACGGGAACCGTATTAAGCGAAGAGGGGTGGATCGTTTCCAGTAGCTTTAGTTTTGAGCAACAGCCTGCGGCAATTATTGTGCGAACCCCCGATGGAGAAAGGCAGGCTGCTAAACTTGTTGCTCGCGATACCAATCGATCTTTAGTCTTACTTAAAACAGATCCCAATCCTCAATATCGAGCCATTACACCAGCCACACTATCGGATGTGAAAGTTGGCCAAACAGCGATCGCTCTTGGTAAAGTGTTTGATCCTGCCCGACCTAGTGCATCGCTAGGAATCGTCAGTGCTACCGGTCGAATTTGGGGCAAAGCCATCCAAACCGATGCGCGGATCTCGCCCAACAACTACGGTGGACCACTGATCGATTTACAGGGGAATTGCCTCGGCATCTTAGCCCCCATCAATCCCGGGGACGGATCGGGAGAAGATGGCTCTCAATGGTATGACTCTGGTATTGGCTTTGCAGCCTCAATCGATCAGGTGATGCGCAGCCTAGAAACCATGAAGTCGGGTACTGATGTTTTACCCGGACGACTTGGGGTAACGTTATCGGTTCAGGATGATTACAGTGGTCCTCTTTCCGTGGCAGGGGCTGCAGCCAATT
>JAUMAI010000840.1:0-7844 GCA_032116775.1 Pirellula sp.
ATCGGCGATGGAGCCAAGATGTGGTACTAGCTCGCTTAGTTCCATTCCGCATTGGCCATAACGTTGCCACTTCCAAGGTCCGGCCCAGAGTTTAGCCGATGATTCAGCGGCGTTATCGTATTTCAAATCACCTGGATAGTTTTGGCCATTTCGCTTTTCGAGTTCATGCTTGCGATCTGTGAGGTCTAAGTGGGATGGGCCCCCCTGCATGAACATCGAGATCATCGCGGTCGCTTGCGGCGCGAAGTGCGATGTTTTTGGCTTGAGGTCGAATTCAATGGGCGTCGTGATTGGTTTTGGTGGAACCGCTTCCGCAAACTTTTGGCACATGGCAGCTATGGCCAATGTTGCACCAGCGATACCTTGCTGGGCAAGAAAATGTCGACGTGAAAAACAGGGCGAAAAACTCATGCTGTTTGCTCCTTAGTCGACATACAAAAAAGGATTGGAAGAGAAAAGTGCTTGGCAATAAAGTGCTAGTGCCTGTTCTGCAGCTTGCGGAGGATCTAGAGTTCCAGTGGATGGACTCGCGGTACCATCAGCAGGTTTGGTCAATGACGTTCGCAATTCGCTCAGCCAAGTAGCTGTCGCTTGATTCTGCTCCGGCGATGGCGCAACCCCAAAGGTAAGTTTCCAGGCGTGCTCGGCTTGCCGGGTAGGATCATCGCCAACTTCGCGCTGGATGCGTTTACTAAAATGCTCTGCTAGCCGAATAATATTGCTATTGTTCATGAGAAGAAGCGATTGCGTCGCGACGGTTGAGTTGTTTCGGCGATCGCAGTTGGGAGATAAGTTGGCGGGATCAAATGGTTCCAGCATTCCGAGCGGCATGGATCGACGAATTTGAGCATAGAGAGTTCGGCGATACGATTCCGGTGTGTCTTCATGTTTCGCAACTAAAATTCCATTGCCATCGCGAGTTGCCTTGCCGATGATGAACTGGCCTACATCGTCGGGGTTCACGGCGGCGGGCGGTCCGTACATTGTGCGTACAAGCATGCCGCTTGCTTGAAGCATGGCATCGCGAATCGCTTCCGCTTCCAATCTTCGAATCGGCATACGTGCCAATAAGCGATTCTCGGGATCTACCTGTTGGTGTAGTTCGCTGCGCTGCGATGATTGCTGATAGGCTCGCGACGTAACGATGAGCCGTTGTAAATGTTTGCGACTCCAGCCCGATGTAACCAATTCCGAAGCGAGCCAATCCAGCAGTTGTGGGTGGGTGGGGCGTTCACCAAGTATTCCAAAGTCTCCTGGCGAGACTACCAAGCCTTTTCCAAAATGATGCATCCAGATGCGATTTGCGATCGCGCGTGTCAGCAAGGGATGCACATTACTTGTTAAATGACGAGCCAAGGCGAGGCGACGCCCGGTTGTTCCTAATGATGGATCGTCATTTGCAATTAAGGATTGCTCATTCAAGATGCTTAATCCACCAGGAGCAACGGCATCCTTAGGGAGGTTATAGTCTCCGCGAAAGAAGAGATACGTTTCAGGTGTATGATTAGGGACTTCGGAGAAGGCTGCGAGAAAATTATCAGCGGGTCGCTTCGCTAGAATCGTACTCTTTTGGTCATCATATTTCTTGTTGTGTTCGTTGATTCTCTTGCCATCGTAGAGATACGCAGAACCTCGATCGACGTTCAAGCTAGGATAATCTTTAAAAAGCTGAACTTGCTCAGGTGTGCGTTTGTCAGCAGGCGTCGCTCGAGTTAGCTTCGCCATTTCTCGTTTTTCTTCCGGTAGTTTCTGTACTTCACTGCCGAATATATCCATCACGATTGCATCGAGATCAGCGTTTCGCTTCCCTTCCAGTTCAGCAAGTTCTTTCTCGACTTCCGCCGCTGTTTGCTTTTGTTCGGTGGTCCATAAGTTGACCAAGCGAGCCGAACGATCTCGCCATTGTTTCCAATCCAATCCAGGTTCAAATATCGCGCGAATGCGAAAGTAGTCAGCCTGCGAAATAGGGTCGTAGCGATGGTCATGACATTGAGCGCAGCCAACAGTGACACCCAGCATAGAGCTCGAGAAAATCTTAATTGTCTCTGCAATCACGTCGTTGCGGGCAACATTGTTGTCTACTCCATCTTGTCCGGTGCCGTCCGGAGCTGTGCGGAGAAAGCCTGTCGCTGCTAGTAGTTCGATTTGCTCCGAGGTTAGATTGTCCCATGGCTGTGGAACCATCTCATCACCAGCAAGTTGCTCAGTAACAAAACGATCGATAGGGCGATCTTCATTATGGGAGCGAATAACATAGTCGCGATAATGATAGGCCCAGGGTCGTTCGGCATCAGCTTCGGTGTAGCCATCGCTATCAGCATAGCCCGCCACATCCAGCCAGTGTCTACCCCAGCGCTCTCCATAGCGTGGATCTGCTAACAAGCGATCGACTAGTCTTTCGTAAGCGTCAGGGGAGTCGTCTTGGATAAAAGTAGTAACTTCCTCAGGTGTGGGAGGTAGACCTAGCAAGTCAAAGCTGAGTCTGCGAATCAGGAGGTCGCGCGATGCAATCGGGTTGAAAGCGAGGCCGTTGTTTTTCAAAGCGTCGAGCAGGAAGGCATCGATTGTAGTGTTTGCTTCCTGATCCTCTGCATGAATAGGTGGTGCTGTAGCAGCAACAGGCTGAAAGGCCCAATAGCTTCGCTCCTCCTCGGTCCATTGCGAGTCGAGAGGCTGAACCGGTTCAGGTCGCTTTGTTTGAGAGCCATTTTCAATCCAGCGTCTTAAGATATCTTTCTCAGAATCTTTGAGTACTTTACCACTGGGTGGCATTTCGTTGGCTGCGACTCGCTGCCACAAAAGACTCGTTTCCGGATGGCCAGTTTCAAGTGCTGTTCCGCTGTCTCCACCAGCTTGAATGAGACGGACTAAACGCAGGTCGAGGTTTGCTTCCTTGTGTCCTGCTTCTCCATGGCAGTGAAAGCAATGCGCTTTTAAGATCGGACGCACATCCGTTTCGAAATAAAGTACGTCACTCTTGGCTTGGTTAGCAACTTCCTCTGCCTGAGTCGCGCCCACAATTTGGGATAGCAAGGCCAGCAAGCCTATTAAGGCTCTTATCGGTATGCGCGATAAAGAGGAGCGATGTTGCCGCATGTCCGGTACCTGCAAGGATAGGAAAGCGAAGAACGGGAGGGGTATTCAAGGTGGGCGCGAATCGAAAGGCATATCTCCGATTATAGCCCATGGCGGTGTCGAATGGTAGCTTGACCCTGGGGCGACAGAATAGCGAGTTTGCTCGAAGATCAATGCGTTTTTAAGAGTTCAACGGCAATCTGTCGGTTTTGCTCCAGCATAATTTCGCATTGGGCGGGTAGAGTTCCATCGCCATAAATCTCGCCGTCGAGATGTAGAGATAGCGGCGTTGAGCTGTAAAGTTGCAATTTATGCGCCGTATAATATTCGATGCGTGAATCGTGCTGTGGAAGTTTGCCTAGCATCAAGCCAGGTAGGTAGCGAATCACATCACGACGACGCAGGTTGGAGGCGATTAATAGGTTAAAAGATTTATCATCGATCCTCGCATCGGGCGCGAGGGAAAAGCTACCTTCGCGCGAGCCAATCAACACAGAGAGCGTGAGTAATTGCCTTTGAATCGAGTCATGGTTTTCGAGCTGGATTGAGGTATCGACGTGATTCCAACCATACACCAGCGTTTTCATTAAGCCGAGTGTGTAACGCAAACGAGCAGGGAGCCATCGAGAAGGACGTGACGAAATAGCTGCATGAGCCGTGAGTCCAATTCCCGCTACGTTGAAGAAGTATCTTCGAAAGTTTGCATAGCGTATCAGTCCGACATCGACGATTAGGTGCTGGCTATTCGTCGCTTGGGCGTGTTGGTGTAAGCTGGCTGCATAGTCGTTCGCGGTCCCGCAGGGTAGGATAGCGATTTTAGTGGTCGTTTCAGGGATCGATAAATAACCGTTGAGTGCGTGATGGAGTGTGCCATCGCCACCAAGGATCGTTAAGCGTGGTACTTGATTGGATGCGGCCTGTGCAGCCAAGCGTTCGGTTTCCTGAGGACTGTTGCCTACGAGGATTTTATGATGAGGCGTCAAAAGTGATTTCCATTTCACGGGAGCCCGCCAGGCCCTACCAGAGCCTGCTTTGGGATTCACTAGCACGATTTCGGTCAAATTTTCCGCGAAATCGCGTGAAGTTGAGGCGCCGATGGGCTCCATTGGCGATGCTACCTTGACGGGGGGTGAGATCAATGCAACGACCTATTTCCATGTCGCGGCGGCCGGCAGAGCGAAAACATGACGGCGGCGGTCTGTTGACATTCTGGTTTGAGATCGCTTCGGTTCTGACAGCGGTCGCCATGATTATCGTACATTTCATTACGCTTTGGCACTATCGGTCTCTGTGGAGCGGTTGGGTGTTGCTCGCTATCGCTCTGGCATGGATTGCAGCAGATCTTGTGTCTGGTGTCGTACATTGGTTGGCCGATACGTGGGGAAGCGAAGAGTTTCCAATCTTAGGACCACGATTCATTCGTCCCTTTCGAGTTCATCACAACACCCCGACATCGTTTTTGGAATGCAACTTTTTTGACACCAATGGCGATACTTGTTTAATTGCTATTCCATTCCTGGCTAGCTTATTCCTCCTTTCACCCGAATCGACCCTGGGGCTTTTGGGTTTATCTTTCGGCGTCTTCTTCTGTACCTTTGCGATTCCCACCAATCAAATTCATCAATGGGCCCATATGCCCAATCCTCCTCGCTGGGTAAGCAAGTTGCAGAAGTATCGAATTGTGCTATCGAGTGAAGAGCATGCACGTCACCATACATTGCCATTCGAAGGACACTATTGCATTACGAGTGGTTTTTGTAACTATTGGCTCGAGCGGATTCATTTCTTTCGAGGTTTGGAGTGGTTTATCACTTCAGTAACAGGCATACCGCCACGGCAAGAAGAGCAGAGGCAAAGGGATGAGCGATAAGCCAATTCATAACATCGATAGCGCAGATGAAGTGCAGGAGATTAGTCGCATCGATGGGGAATCGGTTCGATTTGGTAAAGGTTGGATCAGTGGCGTAGCGGGTATAGCCTTAAGTGGAGGCGGATTATTTGCGGTCCTCTGTATACGATATCCTGACGTTTTCACGATGCCTATGCTGCGTGAATACTATCCACTTCCACTGATTCGTAGTTTGTTACACGTTGTCTTGGTAAGCGGATTTCTGTTAGGTGTCTTGAGTCTTGTCATTCGACGGCGAAAACTATTGGGCAGTGTGGCTGTGCTTTTTGCTCTGATGGCTGCCTTGCTGGGAGGCTCGCAAATTCAAGCCTCGACGGCATCATCTCCTGCGGATAAAGAGGTAGTGCCAGGACTAAGTCTAGATTGGTTCTTGTTGAATCTCATTTTTTGGTGTGCGGTATTCATTCCACTGGAACGCTTCTTTGCTCTTCGAAGAGAACAGCCGATTTTTCGGCACGGTTGGCGAACTGATTTGGCTTATTTCTTTGCCAGTACATTAGCGGTGCAGTGGGTGACGATTGTAACTATGAAGCCGGCACAAGTCTTATTTTCTTGGGTACTGGATGAGCAATGGAGAGCTCGAGTTGGTGGGCAAATCATACTACTACAAATCATTGAGATTCTTCTGCTAACAGATCTTGTTCAATATTGGATTCATCGAGCCTTTCATCGAATCCCAATTCTGTGGAAGTTCCACGCGATTCATCACTCCGCTGAGCGAATGGACTGGTTGGCTGGTTCCCGGTTGCATATTGTGGACATCGTAGTCACTCGCGGTTTGACCTATATGCCGCTGTTTATACTCGGCTTCTCCGATACGGCACTTCTCGGTTATGGCGTCATTGTGACTCTACAAGCCACACTGATCCACGCTAATTTGCATTTCACTTTCGGACCGCTTCGCTACTGGTTGGTTACTCCGCAGTTTCATCATTGGCATCACAGCGACCAAGCTGACGCAATCGATAAGAACTTTGCCGTACATCTCCCGATTTGGGATTGGCTATTTGGGAGCTACTATCTACCGGGTAAGCAATGGCCATCAACTTACGGAGTGCAAGATGCAAAGCCACCGGAGGGCTTTGTGAAGCAACTATTCTGGCCATTCAAAAGATGAAATCTGTTGTTGGGTGATTTGTAATATCGAGTGTAAGTGTCAGGGTGCTAAGATAGGCAGTGGTGGGCGTACTTTGTTGTTCTGTTTTGAAAAGTCTAGGTTTAGAAACGCTGCGACTGTAGCTGCCACCTGAGCTTGCTCAAATTTTCCACCTTGGTCGACCCCAGACACAGAGAGACCCGGACCAAATGCCGCGAGCCAAATTCGTTCCGATCCGGGTAAGGTGACACCATGATTCTTCCAGCCTTCGCGGCCATCACCACGTCCATGATCGCAAGCGATCAGGAATAAAGTGCGATCCTTGTATTCTGGCATGGACTGAGACGTGTTGTAGAGATCACGAATAAAACCATCGTTCTGATTGGCGGTAAGCAAGTATCTATCGTAGCGACCTTTGTGAGCCCAATCGTCGGTCTCGCCTAGGGCAACAAAAAGGACTTTTGGTTTGTTGGTTTTCATCTCCTCAATTGCGCCGCTAACGGTGAGCGAATCATACCGTACACCATCCCATTCATGGAACAGATTTCGGGAAATGTAATTGAGAGCGTCGAGGCGCTCCGGATTTCCAACTGTTAACGGCATCCAACCAGCGTTGACGGGTATCCCGCTTCTTTTATCGTTGATGATAAAGGGAAATACATCCCAGGAACCATAGGCGGCTACTGAGCCTTGGAAATTGGGTTGCTGGTTGAGCCACTCAAGTACGGTGACATTGTCATTGTACTTTTTGGCATTGCTGTTTACCTTCGGGTCGGGGAATCCGCATAGGATTTCGTTATATCCTGGATAGGAGAAGTACAATCCATTAGTGACTGAAACGACACTCTCTAATTCAATGTTGCCAGCAATCCAGCCTTGTTTATTTTTGCAGGTACTCCACAGAAACGGCAGTAAGATCTCTCTTCGTTCTTCAGCCGTATCACGCCAAAATCTCGCTTTGGTTCCCTCGACATCATCGACACCGTTTTCTTTAACGATCAGCCGTTGATCTGCGCCGTTGAAAACCTCCTCACCTCGCAAGCCATCGAGCGTAATCAAAATGACACGTCGGTCCGTTTCTTCACCTCGAATAATCGATGGTGCAAGCGAGAGAAAGGCAGCGATGATTAAGAATTTAAGAGCGTTGTTCATGTTCGTGTCGAAGCAAATGGAGTGTAGGTGGGGTGGGAATTCAGGAGTTGTGCGAGGATTGAAAGCTGGCGTCTTATCGTTAGCAAGTTGAGTAAAATACGCAGCAGAGCGGGCAGTAGAGCAGGAGTCTAATCATTGTTCACTAAGGGAGGCAAGTCGTCGAGCAAGGTTCCCAAGACTCTGCATGAGGCCTATTTTCGTAATCCCTCTGGGATAAAGAGGAACTCAAGCTTAGTAAAAATCCACTGTACGAGTAGAGCTAAGAGGGCGGCAGGTACAGCGCCTTGAAGAATGAGGTAGAGATCTGCCAGACGAATACCTGTCAGAATCGGCTGGCCATATCCCCCTGCCCCGATTAAAGCCCCAATCGTTGCAGTGCCTATATTAATGACCGCAGCAGTTTTAATGCCGGACATAATAGAGGGCGATGCCAGGGGGAGTTCAATACGAGACAGCCGTCGCCATGGTGTCAGTCCGAGTACCTCCGCTGACTCTCTCAAAGGTTCAGAGATTTGGGTAAGGCCAGCATGGGTGCCGCGCACAATTGGCAAAAGACTGTAAAGGAACAGAGCAACAATAGCTGGCAGGACCCCCAAGCCAAGCAGGGGGATC
>JAUMAI010000841.1:0-8254 GCA_032116775.1 Pirellula sp.
GTCGGTACGAAAAGAGTCGGATACTTTTTGAGTTGCCACAGTGCGTGACATTTCTTTCGCTACTACCGCGATGGTCGATAATGGTGTTGCAAGTTCATGCGCGGCTCCTGCAGCTAATGTTGCCAGAGCTTCAAGCCGTTGCACTTTTGCTTCCTGTTGTTCAGCGCGTCGCAGTTGTTGTTCGCGATCTAGCAACTGTTGATAAAGCAGACGAATGAAATGTGTCACGACCAAGCAGCAGGTAAAAAAAGCGATGAAGAAACTAAATTTGTGTAACGGCTTACTCGATGGTGAGTCGAGCGATTCACTGAGAATAGGCAGCGATTGGTGAAAGTTGAGGAGAAAAAGGCTACCCATGGCTGCTGTGCACACCAATAGCCAAGCGGCAGTCGATGGTAGAATCATGCTACCAATCGCGATGTTGACAAAATAAAAGAATAAGAAGGGATTCGTTGGCCCACCAGAAAAATACAACATGGCCGTAAGGACATTCATGTCGAGCAGTAATATGGCTGGCAGGACGACATCATGAACGAATTTGGGGGGGGACTTCTCTGTTTGTGAATCAAAGCGACGAAGGTAAAGCCAAAACAAAAGATTGGTTGAGGCTGTGACTGCTACTAAACTAATCAGTGCGACGACTGACATCTCGATCGCTAAAATCCAATGCGATATTGCAATCGTTAACAATTGTCCCACGACAGCAACCCATCGCAACCGGAGCAGCCATTGTGAATTGGCTAGACTTGGGCTACTTACTACCGGGAATGAAGAGAGAGTTGCCATAGTGTGCGAAGTATAGAATCTGTGTTATGAGGATTCTTGTGTTTTAACCGAGCAATGTGCTGACTAGGTCATCTACCCAAAGCGGTTTGGCACTGACAAAAACTTCTCCTGCACCAATTCCCGAGTTGCCACCGATAGCCCAAGCCGCCCCTCGCACCCGATCGAAGATGTAAGCTTTTTCTGGTGGAAACTGCGTTCGGTAGCAACCAATCGCTTGCAGTTTTAGCTCCAAAGTATCGGTGATATCCACCGTAATCTGAGATTCAAATCCTGGAAGCGATGGATTTTCAAATGGGAACCTAAAGTAGAGTTGACGTTGCACGGCATGAACCGGAAGCCCATCAAAATAGTGATCCCACTTTGTTAAGCGTGAATAGAAAATAGCTGCATCGGTTATCAGCGTGGCTTGGTAATGATCTGGGGAGGCGAGTGGAGTTTTGTCTCCCAATCCAATCACGATTTTGGGCTTATGAACCCGTATTCGTTTCGCCAACTCGATACGATTTTCAAAACTGTCAAAAAGTTTCCTGTTGGGCAGTGGTAAGATTTCCCGAACCTGCAGTCCTAGCAAATCAGCGGCAGCAAAAGCTTCTGCGATCCGGACGTCTGGGCCTGGACTATGCGGTGTAGGCTCCCCATCCGTAAGATCAATTAAGCCCACCCGATATCCTTGCTGGACTAGTTTGGCCAGAGTACCACCGCAAGCAATCTCACAGTCGTCTGGATGTGCGCCGACAGCTAAGACATCTAGTGGTTCTAGTGGGCCTACATTGCGACTGATCAGTTCCGGCATGGCATTAAACTTCTTTTTTCGCGATCACTAGAAAGCTGGGATTCGCGGCCTCAAGTCGCAGTTGTTCCAATTGATAATTACTTCTGGATAGTTGAATCATCAGGGTTTGAGGTTCGATTCCAAATTCCATCAACTGTTTCTGCAAGGTGACAACATACTCCATACTCGAAATGCTCGCCACCAAACGCCCTCCTTCTCGGAGGTGGGGCCAAGCAGCTCGCGCCAAGTCAGAAACAGCTCGCCCAGTACCGCCAATGAAAATAGCATCTGGTTGAGGGAGATCACGCCATGCGTGTGGAGCCTCACCAAGTACCGGATAAACATTGTTCAAGCCAAATCGGCGGATATTCTCGAGCAATAAGTTGTAATCAGCGGCATCCATTTCGATGGCGAATACTTTTCCAGCGGCAGATAACTGCGCGGCTTCAATCGATACAGAACCGGTACCTGCTCCGACGTCCCACACCGTGCTGGTTGGTCCCAAATCGAGTTGCGCTAGGGCGATCGCTCGAACTTCCATCGCCGTTATCAAGCCGCGCCGCGGTTGCGAGTGAAGAAACAATTCGTCCGGATTCCCGAATAACTTGCGGCCCATCATCGAGATGGGACGATCGGGTGCGTTGGGTACTCGAATAAGCAACATCACATTCAAGGGAGCAAATTGCTCTTTCGCAATCTCTTCCAAGGTGCCCCGTGTCACTCGTTCGTCTTTGGCTCCCAAATTTTCACAGACATAAACCTGAAAGTAGTCTATTCTGCTTTCGAGCAAGCTTTGGGCAACCATGGCTGGTGTGGTTTCAGCGGTGGTAAAGATTCCAATTTTTTCCGAAGTGCGAATTTTTTCGACCACACGAGACAAAGATTGTGTAGCTAGATTTGTCAGATAAGCTTCGTCCCAGCTTTCTTTGACGCGCGCAAATGCCAATTGCATACTGCTGACATGGGGGACTACTTCGAATCGATCCTTGCCGAGTCGATCGCACAAATAACGCGCGGTCCCGAAAAAGAGAGGATCTCCATGCGTCAACAAAATAGTCTTTTGTTTTCCCAGTGATTCTTCTAGACGTTCAACGAGTCGATCCAAATTGGCGGGAGCGATTTCCTTGGGTTGGGAAACCATCTTCAACCGATCAATTAGTCCAGGTGGGCCTAGTACCAAACCTGCCTCAGTAAGTAGGTTTTGAGCGTGTCGACTCAAGCCTTCAAAGCCATCATCACCGACACCCAAGATATAAATTTTCTCGTCGACCTTGGCACTGCTCACAGGAGACTCACTTTTGGATAGGTTTCCGATTACGCATGCGAATCCAACCAGCAGTTTCCAAAATAATCACTGGTCGCTCGCGAGGTTTAAGTTAGTAGTTGCAAAATAATGTTGTCGGACCATTAATTTACAAAAAAAGCTCGACCTTGTGGGTCGAGCTTTTGGATTCATTCAAAACTCATAGGACGCTAAAATCACTGTTAGGTCCAAAGCCTAAGTCCGGAATAATCGTTCAATCATTAGGCCGAGAACGATTTGCCGCAACCGCAAGACTTAACCGAGTTCGGGTTATCGAAGATGAAGCCCTGCTTCTCAAAGCTTTGGTACCAATCCACCTTCATGCCGTCGACGTACAAAGCGCTCTTCTTGTCGATAACCAAAGTCACACCATGTTGGTCGTACTTGCTATCGGTGGCGTCGTCAAAGCGGTCATCAAACTGGATTGCATACTCGAAGCCGCTGCAGCCCCCAGCCTGAATGCCAATGCGCAGAAAGAAATTTTCATCGTACTGATGTTCTTGCTTGAACTTCTTGACCTGCTCTGCAGCCTTTTCGGTCAGGATCACTGCCATGGATGCTTACCTTTCCTCAAACCTAAAAACGATTGTCGAAACTCGACATTAATTTGTTCTCACCCTTGGGCGAACGGCATACTTTGTTCAAAAATGCCACCCACCGTATGTAATGTATGCCTGAAACCACTTCAATGACAAGGGAAACTCCCTCGGTTCCGAATCGATTTTTCGCAACGCCGGCTGTTTTTTCCGTTTTTGGCCCGCTTTATCCTAGACGACGTAGCTGGCGATACGATTTTTCCAGTAATTGGACAGCCAGGTCGATTTCTGTGGAAGTGTTCCCGCGACCCAGGCCGAATCGCAGGCTCGAGCGGACTCGATTCTCATCCAAGCCCAGGCTGCTAAGCACATGACTCGGATGAGGATCAGCCGACGTGCAGGCGCTTCCGCTGCTGACACAAAGTTCCGGGGTCGCCAGCATCAGGCTCTGCCCTTCAACCCCCGGAAAGCAACAGTTCAGATTGTGGACTAACCTTTGAGATGGATCGGCAAGTTCGGGGCCATTGAGCTGTATCTCTGGAATGGCCGTTTGCAGTTTTTGCCAAAGTTGATTCCGAAGCGAAGAAATTCTCACTCGCTCCATCTCCAGGTTGCTCATTGCCAGTTGCATAGCGGCTGACAATCCGATGATGCCAGGAGCATTGAGGGTGCCAGAGCGAAGGTTATGTTGTTGCCCTCCGCCGACCATTTGAGGATAGAGACGAACCGATTTGGGCCGACGTCGCACGTATAGGCCACCAACTCCTTTGGGGCCATAAAACTTATGCGCCGAAAAACTGAGTAGATCGACTCCTAATTCATGGACATCAACTGGTAGGCGACCGATCGCTTGGGCTGCATCGCAATGCAATGGCACCTCGAAGGCTTGGCATAACTTGGCCACGTCTTGTACCGGCTGCACAGTGCCGATTTCGTTATTGGCCAACATAACCGAGACAAGAGCGGTATCACGATTAAGTTCGCTCTGCAAAACATCTAAGTCGATACAGCCCGGAAATGAGCTGGTTTGAGATAGTACCGGCACTCGTATCACTTCGAGTCCCATTTTTTCTAAGCGAAGCAACGGATCTAATGTGGCTCGATGTTCCGAAACAACACTGATGACCCGGCGCCGCTTCTCGCGAGGGTGAAGTACCGTGCCAAAGAGAGCCAAATTAATACTCTCAGTGGCACCACTAGTGAAAACAATTTCATCTGCTTCCGCATTCAAGCCTGCAGCGACTTGGATCGTCGCTTTCTCAACAAGAGTGGCGACAATTCTTCCAGCTTCGTGAGATGTGCTACCTGGATTGGCAAAATGCTCACGCAGCAACGGCAGCATTGCATCGAGCACTGCTGGATCGAGCGGCGTGGTTGCGTGGTGATCCAAATAGATCATGCGGATCCACTCAAGCTTAGAATAAGTTCTGAACGCACAATTGCGACCAAGTTTCTAAACGCTCAAAATTCGCCTTCAATTGCGCCAGAGGAACAAAGCCACTGGCCACGAGGTCAACTTCACGATTCTTCGCTTTGGGCAGTTCCAGTGTCAAAAAGTGAACCAAACCTAAGTGAACACGACCAACGTCATTACTGTCGTCAAAGATCATTCCAGCCAGTGATTCGGTGTATGGACTCTCAATGACAACTTCTTCCGTTAATTCGCGACTCATACCTGTGCGATAAGGATCGTTGCTGCCGGCCGCATCTTCTCGTGATATGTGCCCTCCGATGCCGATGCTCAGCTTGGCGTGGAGTCTCTGCTCCCCCTGCCCTTTGCCACGCGTGTATTGAAATACGTGGGTTTCTCCAGCATTATCCTTGTGCACCAGGATGCAATAGGGAATGAGCTGTTTGAAGGTTGGGTCATCTTCAACAATGCCACGACGACGAAACTGCATATTGGCTGGATTTAGCAATTCAGCGAGATAGGGTTCAACATTCTTTTGAAAGCCTGAAAAATATCCCAACGAGTTGAACAAGCTTTCGGGAATCACCAAAACTTCTTCTTCTGAATTCATGCCAAATCCTGCTTTGTAGTTCTTGCTGAAGTGGATCAGAAACGCAGTTGCTTCGACTTATAGTATCAACATACAGTCGCCGTAGCTGTAAAAGCGATAACGCTGTGAGATTGCTTCTTGATAAGCCGCCATGATATTTTCCCGACCGGCAAAGGCGCTGATCAACATCAACAGCGTGCTTTTGGGAAGATGGAAATTAGTTAGCAAACCATCGATTGCTTGGAAGCGAAAGCCCGGACGAATAAAGAGCGTAGTGTCGCCAGAGCACGCAATTACTTTGCCGTTGCCCTGTAGGGCGGCCGATTCGAGAGTTCGGGTCGTTGTCGTCCCCACAGCGATGATTCGTCCTCCAGCAGCTTTAGTGGCATTGATTTTTTTGGCAACAGCCTCGCTCACTTCGAATCTTTCCGAATGCATTTTGTGTTCGGTGATATTTTCTGCTTTAACAGGCTGAAACGTTCCCATACCAACATGTAAGGTGACCGGAGCGATCGCAATGCCACCGCCGCGTAACGACTGCAGCAATTCAGGGGTAAAATGTAAGCCAGCAGTGGGTGCGGCGACAGAACCTGGGTTTCGCGCGTATACCGTTTGATAAGTCGTTTCGTCGGAATCAACCATCTGCCCATCTCGGATATAAGGGGGCAAGGGAACCCTTCCAAAGCGTTCTAGCAGTTGTTCGACTGGTGTCGAGCTACGCGACCTAACCAATAGTTTGCCTTCTTCGGTTGACGCACATACGCTCAGTTCCTCAACTTCGCGGCCCTCGCGGTCTCGTAAGGTGATCGTTTCGTCGGCTCGTAGGGTGCCGCGGGTCTTGCTCAGCAATTCCATCAATCCGCTTGGATCTGACTGTAAGTAAAGCCCCTCCCAGCGTCCTCGGGTCGCAGTGCGAAAGCCAATGAGTCGGGCTGCGACAACTTTAGTGTCATTCACAACCAATAAATCACCTGGCTTGAGTAATTCCAGGAGGTCCCGAACGTGATAATGGTTCGTCTTTCCGCTGAATCTTTCCAAATGGAGCATGCGGGCATCGCTACGTCGACTGAGCGGATTTTGAGCAATCAGTTCGCGAGGCAGTTCGTAATCGTAAAAAGATAGTTCGTCAGCAGATTCAGACATCGTCTAGCCTTCTCCTAAGGTTTCTGTCAGCATAACGCCCATACATTGTTTCTACGAGACGAGGTCGCGGAATCAGGCTATATTGAGCCGTCTAATTGCCGTGGTTAAGCGAGCAGCGAATCCTATGAATGACCAATATAAATCAGGCCGAATCGACCTGATTATTACCGAGTTAAATGTGGGTGGGGCGGAAAAGTGTCTCACCGACTTGGCTTGTTTTTTAGCCCAAAAAGGGATTGCTGTTCGAGTTGTCTCGATCGCCTCATTGCCTGGCGTAAACCAAGACGAGTTCGTTCAAAGGCTTCGTTCCCAAGGCGTCCAGGTTGACTCTCTCAATTGCAATCGGATCTGGGATTTCGGAAAGGCTGTCTCAAAATATCGCCAACTTTTAAAATGTAAAACCCCTGACATTGTCCAGTCCTTTTTGTTTCATGCAAATCTGGTTGCGGCAACCGCTTGTCTAGGTATGAAGCGGGGCAGATCGCCGGAACATAATAAGCAGAGGAAAAAAGTGCGTTGGGTGGCCGGGGTGCGAGTGGCTGATCCGCGAAATTCTCGTTTGGCAGCCGAGTCGCTCGCCTTTCGCATGGCCGATCGAGTCGTAGCTGTCAGTGCGGGAGCTCGAGAGGTGTATCGGCGTTATGGCGATATTGAATCGGCAAAGTGGACTGTAATTGCTAATGGAGTGGAGGTTGCCCAAGATGTGGTACACCAGCCGCATGTCTGGGAGTGGTTCGGAATTCCAGAAGATGCTTCGGTAGCCTTATTTGTTGGCAGGCTCGACGAGCAAAAAGGGGTGGTGTGGCTCGTTGATACTGCTTCTTCCTGGCTCACTGAGTTGCCGCACTATCATCTTGTGTTAATGGGACGAGGACCATTAGAGTCCCAAATTCGGGAGAGTATACAAGCGATAGCGGAGCAATCTCCTGCAGTCGCATCTCGGATTCATTGTGTAGGTTGGGTTTCCAATCCTCGCTTTTGGATGCGTCTGAGTAAGATGCTGCTGTTGCCTGCCAGTTACGAGGGTATGCCTAATGTCTGTTTGGAAGCTATGGCTGAGAGCCTGCCTGTGGTGGCATTTGATGTCCAAGGTATTCGCGAATTGCTAGGGCATCAGGCTTCTAGTCAAGTTGTACCGCTTCGTAACGACAATAAATGGAAAGAAGCAATCTGCTTATTGGCTCGTGACGAGCAACTGCGAAAAGATATCGGTTTGCAGAATCGGAGGCTTGCCGAAAGAGATTTTGGCTTGCCAGCGCAGCTGGAAAAATATTGGCAGTTGTATCTTGAGCTCATGGCGGAGTAGTAAGCTCTTGCTCTCGGCAGAGAAACAGTTTTCCGAGGAGATTGTGGCGAGAAGGCCAAAATGAAAAAAGCCACAACGAACTCAAAGGTCGTTGTGGCTTGATATTATAAATTCGCAATTCGCTTCAGGCGACCAAACGAAGCTTTTCGCTTCGCTAATCTTAAGTCTTGCTAGCTGCTGGCTTTGGTATCGGTTTCAACTCGAGGCATCGATTCGATGACTCGGTCGATGAGGCCATAATGAACGCCTTCTTCGGCGGACATGAAGCGATCTCGTTCTGTATCTTGTTCGATTTTTTGCAGCGTCTGGCCGGTGTGCTTCAGCAAGATGCCATTAAGTTTCTGCTTGATGCGTTGAAACTCTCGAACATGAATAGAAATTTCTTCTGCGGTACCTTGCATACCTGCC
>JAUMAI010000841.1:8264-15936 GCA_032116775.1 Pirellula sp.
CCTGCCAGCGGTTGGTGAATCATAATTCGTGCGTTGGGTAAGGCGTACCGCTTGTTTTTGGCTCCTGCAGCGAGCAGAACAGCCCCCATCGAAGCTGCTTGGCCAATACAGTAGGTGGCTACATCGCAGGAGACAAACTGCATGGTGTCGTAGATCGCCATGCCAGCGCTTACGCTACCACCTGGTGAATTGATATAGAGATGAATATCTGCCTTGGGGTCATCGCTCTGCAAGAATAGCATTTGCGCGACTAAGGCATTGGCAACCTGATCATCAACTTGGCTACCCAAGAATATGATGCGATCCTTCAGCAGGCGGCTGTAGATGTCATTCATCCGCTCCTCACGACCGCTTTTTTCGATGACGTATGGAATTAGAGGCATCGTTTTGAAATCCTAAAAAAGTGGGTGTGGGAATGGACGATTACTTGTCATCATCATCTGTAGCAACGGCTTGCTTCGACAGGATTTGGTCGACCAATCCATATTCGATGGATTGTTCGGCAGACAAGAAAAAGTCGCGATCTGTGTCTTTAGCAATCTGTTCAACCGACTTACCCGTATGGCTGGCGAGAATGCCGTTGAGGGTCTCGCGGTAGCGGAGAATCTCAGCCGCTTGTATTTCGATATCCGTAACCTGACCGCTTACGCCACCCGCAGGCTGGTGCACCATCACGCGGCTGTGGGGTAGGCAGTATCTTTTACCCTTGGTTCCGCCCGCCAACAGAATAGCCCCGCCGCTGGCTGCTTGGCCTACACAATAAGTTGCAACCGGACAGGAAATCATTTGCATAGTGTCATAAATCGCCAGTGTGGCCACCACGTCACCGCCGGGTGAATTGATGTAAAAGTGGATGTCCTTTTTGCGATTCTCGCTTTGCAAGTAGAGTAGTTTCATCACCACTTCGTTCGCATTGCCGGTGTAGATTTCACCTTGCAAAAAGACGATACGATTTTCTAAAAGCAGATCGCCCAGGGTCAATTGACGTTGGCGTTGTACGCTCTGATAGCTGTATGAATCCCGAATAGGCGGTAAGTTTGAATACAGGCTCAAAGTGCGTTCCTTCCTGAAGAGCAGTATGATTCCGCTGACGAAACCACAAGATGTAAGCGATACTGGAGTCCGCCGCCAGTGGTAACTGGCAAATCATTATTTCATATAGTTCCCATTTGCCCTTGGTTCGGCAAGATGACTACCGCGAAATAAATGACTTTAGAATTCCCAGAGGCAATCCTTTAAAAAAGAAAAAGAGCCAACCTTTCGGCTGGCTCTTTCGCTTTTTTCTGGGCTTATTTCTCGTCTCGGCACCATAAACTTCGCCTCAAGGGTATTGAGAGGGAGGTTTTTAGGTGTCTCCAAGTTACGGAAAGTGTTCAGTTTAACAGCCACGCAATCCTTCGATCGAAGGTTTTCGGCTATTGGCTACCAGCCTTACCGGTCTTGGTGTCTAAGCTGTTGTCAAATTTGGCTTCTGGGATATCCGATGTCTCGGGAGCAATGGACTGTTCGATTGCGAAGGCGACTGGATCTTCGGCTACCAATTTAGGATCATCATAATCGGTCACAGAAGCAGCTTCAGTGACCTGACGGATCACTTCGCGTTCGATGATTTGGTTTCGCAATGCGTCCATCTGGCCACTTTTCTCTAACCGAGCTCGCACTCGACGTGGGCTCATGTCGGACTGTTCAGCGATCAGCTGGATTTCTGCTTCGTATTGTTCCGCAGTTGGCTCGATCTTTTGTTCCTCGGCGATTTTTTCGAGGATAAAGTGCTCGCGAAGAGCCTTGATCGTCATCGCTTGGGCGTTACGACGCGAAGCGTTGGCGATTTCTCGTACACGGTCGGCAGGGAACCCGCTGCGTTGCAGTTCTAGGATCTGACGCTGCAGTTCGCGTTGTGACTGGCGGCGAACCAGTTCTTCTGGCAGGTCGAAGCTGGCGTCTTTGGTCAGTTCGGCCGTGACCTGATTTCGCAGCTCTTGCTGTTGCCGATAATCAAGCTGTCTTTCAAGCTCGACTCGAACGTACGACTTAAGTTCGGTGGTGTCTTTGAAACCGAGTTGTTCGAGTAGGCTTACCGAAAGCTCGTCGACATCTAACCGGCTAACTTCGATGACTTCGATCGAGACTTCCAGTTCTTTCTCGCGCAAATCTTGGTTTGCGCTTCCTTCGGAAATCTTGACTTTGGTAGCACGGGAATCACCTTCCTTGGCACCTGCCATCAGTTCGCCAAAGTTTGCGATTTCGGCATCTGGGAAGCTCAATGTAGGACGCAGTTCGACGCGAACTTCTTCCATTTCATTGACGATCTTGCCATCTAATGCGAATCGCAGGTTCACCAACAGCGAGTCGCCGACCTTGGCCGCATCATCAACTGCAGTTCCTTGGCTGAATCGAGCCAGCGTTCGACGAAGATGGCGATCGATTTCAGAATCGGAGAAGCTATGGGTCGGTCGTTTGAGCGATAGTCCCTTCCAGTTCGGTGTGTCGAATTCTGGACGAACTTCAATGGTGAATTCGTAGGTAAAATCGCCATCTTCTGGAAGTGTAATGGCGTTGATGTCAAAGTTGGGTTCACTGATCGCGGAGAATTCACCAGACTCAGTCACTTGCTGCAGGCTCTGCATCAAGAGGGTGTTTTTGACCTGATCCGCTATTTGCTCATAGAACTTCTTTTCTACAAGCTTGCGTGGTGCTTTGCCGATTCGGAAGCCTGGCAACTCGGCTCTGGGGCGTAAATCATCAAAAGCTTTGTGGAAAGATTTTGCGATCTCTTCGCGGGCCACCGTAACAACAACATGCCGAATGCACGAACTCGGGCTGTCAACTTTTGTCGTTATCTTCAGCGCTTCGGAAGCTCCGTCAGCGGTTGCGAGAGCTACGTTTTCCGACGATGCAGCAGACTCGTCCATTACAGTTATCCACCCCGATACCGGGAAATCCAGATATTTCAAAGAAACCGAAAAAACAAAGGGCAAGCACGACCATGAGAGCGGGTGATGGGATTCGAACCCACGACAACAACGTTGGCAACGTTGTGCTCTACCAACTGAGCTACACCCGCTTATATCACACTAGGTCGCACGCTTGCCCCACCGGTGACTTCGACCGGTAAGATTTGCGGTACTCACACGCAAATTGAGGTTCGGATTATAAAGATTGCTGCGAGCCTTGCAAGAGAACCTTATCGGAAAGGTTTCACTCACTCGCAACTCCCCTACATTTTGCTTCAATTGCCTACGAGTTCCAGCGAATCCTAGGGATTTGGTCTAAGTTTTTCCATCCGTCGCCGGCGGGTAAAACCATATTTGACCCAATTCTTAGCTAGAACTATCGGCGATTTTGACCAAAAATTTCAGGAGTCCAAACGCACCTTATGTAGGGTAGAAGCACCAAAATCGGTGCCGACACCCTGCAAGCTCTTGCGGCTCGAGATAGAAACTATCGGTTCATACGCATCCTTTACAGGAGTCTGACCCATGATTTGGAACCATTTTTCTCGGTGCGAGCTTTTTCTTGCTATCTGTGATAAATGGGGGGCGTCGGTGTTGGGGGGTGGGCTCGGCGGCGTAAATCGCGGCAAAAGTTGGTGTTGGCCGCTGTTGGCAAGCATCTTCGTCACGCTGTCGCTGGCGGTTCCAGCTTCGGGGGGCGTGACGGCCAGTCAGGTTGTTGTCGTAGTCAATGCGGACTCCGCCGATTCCCGAACTGTTGCCAACTACTACATCCAACGTCGAGGGATTCCCTCGCAGAATGTGGTGGTGCTGAAAAATATTCCTAACCAAGAGACGATTTCAGTCGAGCAATTTCGGGAATTGATTCTTAAGCCTCTCCTGCAGGAGATCGATCGGCGGCAGATGAGTTCTTCGATCAAATGCATTTCGTATTCAGCCGATTTTCCAACAGCCATACAGATCGATAGCGATTTGAATGGTATCAAGGATCGCCCAATCTTCATCACGCCCGTCGGCTCGATCAATGGTCTGACTTTTCTCTGTCAGATGGTAGCTCAAAAAAATCCTCAATACGTTAGTTTGGAGAGCAATCTCTACGCTAGGAGAGCGGGTTCTCATTTCTTTAACAATCCATTTTCCGCCAATCAGTTCTCGCGCTGGAAGGCGATTGAAAGTCTCGTCCAGGAAAAGAAACACTTAGAAGCAGCCGAAGCGTTTGAGGGAGTTTTGGTTGAAATGCCAAATCAGTTTCCAAGCGCCTACCTGGCAGCCGAACAGTATGCTCAGGCAGGTAAGGTGGATGCTGCCGTCGATATGTTGCAGGCTGCCGTGGAGACAGGTTGGATTTGGCGTAAACCAACTGAAAATAATGAGAGATTTACGCCCTTAAAAAAGGACCAACGATACCACGAGTTGCTCGCGAAGTTGCAGGATAAGTCCTTTGAGTTTCAACCTGCCATCGGCTTTGAAAGCCGGTCTTTCTACGGTCCTAATGGTGTTGTGAGCAGTCTTCCCTCCGAGGGTTTGCGATATGTGATGTCGACAGTACTCGCTGTGACGCGTGGTGAAGGGACTACGGTTGCGGAAGCGATTGATAATCTGGACCGAAGTGCTGCCGCCGACTATTCATTTCCGGAGGGAACTTTTTACTTTACCTCGACTGCCGATGTGAGAACGACGACACGAAAGCCAAGCTTCGCGATGGCGATGGATGCGTTGCGGACTTTGGGCAAGAAGTCCGAGATTGTTGAAGGTGTGTTGCCGCAAAGAAAACCAGACTGCCTTGGAGTGATGATCGGTTCCGCTGACTACGATTGGAGCGGTTGTCAAAGCCGTTTGGTGCCGGGAGCGATCGCCGAGAACTTGACCAGTTTAGGAGGGATCATGACTCCTGGTTCCGGGCAGACAAAACTTACTTCGTTGATCCGCGCAGGGGCGGCCGGAAGTAGCGGTACGGTGACTGAACCGTATGCGATTCAAGCAAAGTTCCCACACCCAATGATCCAACCGTTCTATGCGGATGGAGCCACTCTGACGGAAGCATTTCATTTGACTGTTACCGGTCCTTATCAACTCTTGATCGTGGGTGATCCGCTTTGTCAACCGTTCGCCAAAGTACCACGTTTTACAATCGCGGGCCTAAAGCCGCTGGATGTGGTTGTCGGCAGTCTCAATCTCACGCTCACACCAGCGGAAGATCGGCAAAAACATAGTCAACCATTATTATTGCAAGTATTGCTCGATGGAAAAATGATGATCGAAAACCGCTTCGTCAATAAACTGAATATCAATCCTGGAGATCTAAGTGAAGGTTTTCATGAGATGGCCCTAATCGCGACCGATGATTCGTTGCTGCAACGACAGTTTGAGGTGCGCTTGCCATTTTACTTTCAACTAGAGGCGAGTGACTTCTATTTTGAATTTCAGCAGGAAGTTACACGAGTCGAAAATGAGACACTCGAGGTCGAGCTTGGTTTCCCGCGAGCCGACTCAATAGAACTCCGTTGTTATGGCGAAGTATTGGGAATGGTTAAGGGAGCTAAGGGTAAGGTTGAAATTCCGACATCCTCAATCGGCTTGGGGCAACTTCCGTTACAGCCAGTCGCCATAGTAGCGGGTAAGGAAGTCAGTGGAGCTCCCAAGATTTTGACCTTAAAGTGAGTTTAAAGTGGGGGAGTTGCCGAAGTTGCCCGGGTGGAGGGACTCGCTCCCGAAAATAGCAGTTCTCTGCGGTGTCACTTCTCAGGCGTTCAGTGACCTAGTTCCACTGCATTTCCTGCTTCGATATTTTTTGGGCCTTCTTTTTTTCTCCAACTCTTTGTTCCACCAAGGCTTTAAGAATAACCGGGGTCTTGATCCTGCAGATTTGGGGGTTGCGAGGTGGGGCTAGTTTGCCGCACAACAGAGAGTTAAGCCGGGCAGTGAGTGGGTGAAGAAATATAAAACAAGTCGGAAATAATTTTCGGGGTAGCTGACCAAAGTTGTCAAAGCCTTGGCTAGCATGGGACGACCGCAACCACAGGTGCGACAAGGTTTCGAAAACGACTGGCAGTTGCTGAACTCTCTTTTTTTATATCAGTATCGACGGAACATTAAATCAGGTTCGACGGAGTGCAATAAAAGGTATGGCGACTGATTCTCGCGGTTCAAAGAAGGGAAGTACCGAAGGTCGAACCCGTGGCCAGAAGCCCCGCCGAGGTGGACAGGAAAACGACAAGAGCGAGGGGTTGTTTCAATTGACCCCGACGGAAATTTTAGAACGCTCTCCACCCTGGGATCTCGATGCCGAAATGGCCGTTCTGGGTAGTATGTTGCTGCATCCAGATGTATGCGATGAACTGGTCATGATTTTGCGCAGCGATGACTTCTACGATGATGCCAATCGCAAGCTCTACCAGCACATGATCTCGATGTATGAGTCGGGGCGAAAGATAGACACGACTCTACTTCTTAATCAACTCCGTAGTGCTGGCGATCTCGAATTGATCGGCGGAGCCGCTTACTTGGCAAGATTAGCTAACAGTGTTGGCAACGTCGGACATGCTGAGTACTACGCCGAGATTATTAAAGATAAGGCTGTTTTAAGAAAACTGATTGAAGCCAGCAGTTCGATTCTGAAAGAGGCTTACGATGAATCCGTCGATCCCAAGAATCTAGTTGCCCAAGCCGAGCAGAAGATTTTTGGTATCCAAGATCAGCGCAGCGGTTCAACAGTTGAGTCAATCAGCGACATTCTGACCCGGGCACTCGATCGTATCGATGCACGTATGGAAGGTACCCATGTCGACGGTGGAGTCGCTACGTACCTAACTGATTTCGATAAACAGACGGGTGGTGGTTTGCATAACGGTGAGTTGATCATTCTCGCCGCTCGACCTAGTATGGGAAAAACAGCCTTGGCGATGAATATCGCTGAAAACGTGGCGTTAAAGGATCGAGCCCCCGTGCTGTTTGTTAGCTTAGAAATGAGTGGGATCGAATTGGCGGACCGCTTACTCTGCTCGGTCGCACGTGTTAGCGGTCATCGTTTGCGTACTGGTTCCATTAGCAAAGAAGATCGTTTGCGTTTGGTTCAAAAAGCAGGCGAAATTGCCTCTGCTCCCTTATACGTCGATGATACCCCATCTCGCACCGTCAGCGAAATTTCGGCAGTGGCTCGCAGAATTAAACAGCGCGAAGGTCGTATCGGTCTGATCGTGATTGACTATTTGCAGCTGATCGAACCAGATAATCCTCGTGATCCTCGACAAGAACAGGTCGCGAAAATCGCGCGTCGTTTGAAAGGAATGGCACGTGAACAAGAGGTGCCTGTCCTCTGTCTATCACAGTTGAATCGACAGGCTGAGGACAGCAAGGATCATCGCCCGCGTTTGAGCCATCTTCGAGAGTCTGGTGCTATTGAGCAAGATGCTGACGTGGTGATGTTTGTTCATCGTGTAGAGTATTATCATCGCGGCGAAGAAGCAGCGCAGTATGCAGGGCAAGCCGAGATCATTGTTGCCAAACAGCGTAACGGTCCAATCGGTGAAGTCGAAATAATCTGGGAAAAGGACTTTACTCGCTTCGGAGATAAGGCTCCCGAGAGAATGAACGAATTCGATTCTTACGGCGATTTCCAAGGTCCAATCGTCTGAGCAATCGCCGGCTTAATTTTAAGTTGCTACCCTGGGTGATTGGCGTGGTTTGGTATTCTCGCTGGTCGCGAAAATGGCGGATGG
>JAUMAI010000842.1:0-6828 GCA_032116775.1 Pirellula sp.
GTCGGTCTGGAGTGTGCCCCAGCAATTCGGCTAATCGAAATGCGTACTGCATAAAATTGACTCGCTCTGATATGGTCGCAGGCCCACCGAGCCCAAAAGATGGCGGAAAGGATGCTGCGATACTTTATGGTAGCAATTCCTCCCTTAACCACACCAGACATTCTTCGCGAAATTTCCCTTATGCCTCCAATTTACAACTAAAAATCCCCAAAACGCCCCACGAACTGCCTGTCCCCGCTTCCCCACCCCCAACATCAACGCCTGTCCCACCATCACGCGACATCAACGCCTGTCCCACCAACATCAACGCCTGCCCCAGCGTCACGCGCCCCCCGCCCCGCGCCTGTCCCAGCTTTCCTCCTCTCTTCTATCCGCGCCTGTCCCAGTTTTCCTCCCCTCTTCTATCAGCGCCTGTCCCAGCGATGCCAAAACGCCCCACGAACTGCCTGTCCCAGCTTTCATCCTCTATCAGCGCCTGTCCCAGCGATGTAGCGATGTAGCGACGAAAACCTGATTCAAAAAAAGAGGGTATACCCCTCTTCGAGTACACCCTCCCACATTTCTAGTTTTTTAACGCGACTATCTCATCTCGATATTGATAGTTCGATTCTTTAATTGCCTTTACTTTTTAGAAATACCCTCGTTAAATAGCGGATGATCTGACCGTCCACTACTTCGAATATATGCGATCAAATCCAGGATTTCTTCATTACTAAGAGTGTCCAATAAACCCTTGGGCATGGGAGAAGTTGTGGACGGCTTCATCTCAACAATGGTCTGCCGCTCGATATTTGTAAAATTTCCTGGGTCGAGCATGTTTGTAAGCACACTTAAGCCATTGTTGTTCATATTCGCCACACGGCCAACGACGACGGAATCATCATCTAGCAAAAATTGTGTAGCCTGGTATTGATCGCTAATCTCCTTGCTTGGCTCAATAATCGCGCTCAATAAGTCTGATACCGAGAAACGACCACCAGCTCCAGAGAGGTCGGGACCATGTATACCACCCTGACCAGCAAAGCGATGACACTTGTAGCACTGGGCAATCGCAAACATCTCCCGGCCTCTTTCAAAGTTACGAAGAGACTTAGTCTCGCTATCCGCTTTAACTAGTTCTTCGACATTCCATTCTTTTACAAATGGCCTAGGCTTGAGATCGACTAACGGATCCATTGGCTCAGGCAACCGTTCAATCCATTGCTCCAGTCCTTTTCGCTCTTCGGCCAGTATGTTCTCAATTGCCACCGTGCGTATGTTAGCGAGAAACCCACCGAAGGAAGCACCTCCTCTCGCACTTGCAACATCGAAAAACCACTTTAAATAATCCTGCCTATCTGATTGGCTCCATCCTTCTCTTACCTCACGCAGACAGAATGCATAATGGATTTGATCATCCTGAGCACTGGCGGTTCGCAATTGCTTTAGAACCCTCGGAACAATACTAGGCGCTCGCACGTAAACTAGTAAAGCAGCAAGCTCACGATTTATAGCCCCAGCACTCGAAGGAAAGTACTTGTCTAAATGTGCTACAACAATACTTCTTGTTGTATCATTCTCTTTGCCAAGCCGAGTGAAACATAGGCTGTACGCTCGCAACAGTTCGAGTCTTTCAATTTCGGAAAGTCCATTCCAATCGATCGAACTTAGCATCTCGAGAGCACGTAGCTGATCGTCCGCTTCACCACACCGAGCAATTGCAATAACACCAGTGATTTTAGCCTGTGGATCACTTAGCTTTTGTAACGCTTCCCGCCATTCCGCAACAGGTTGATGCTCCAATGCAATTCTCGCAGCAAATCGGATCGCTCTATCCTTGCTACCTAGATGGTTGAGGGCAAGCTTGACCGCTTTTTGATCAACCTTACCATGGAAGTTCTCTAACTCCCGCCGAAGACCTCGTGCAAGCTTTGCTTCCTCGGAATCCAATGCAGTAACGGGATTAGTCGACTCTGGGCCATTGTAGGTCACCCGATAGAGAGCGGATTGTGTCTTGCGCCCCCCAATTGCAAAGTAAAGACTGCCATCAGGGTGCACAATCAGATCGGTGACTGGCAGTGGGGATGCGGATACGAACGGCTCGACAACTCCCTCGTAACTCGCACCAGCAGGATTCATAGTAACTGAGTAGATAACTCCATAACTCCAATCGCTGATCATTAGAGCCTGCTGGTATTTTGCAGGAAACTTGGTACCGGTACCAAACACGATCCCTGTTGGAGAGCCGGGGCCTACATTGGCAACAGCTCCAAAACTGTCAGCGTAATATTCGGGCCATTTACCTGTTCCATTGCGCCAGCCGAATTCAGCCCCACTAATTACATGATTCACTCGTGTTGGCCTATACCATGGAGTTCCCACGTCCCACTCCATATCGGCGTCGTATGTAAAAAGCTCTCCATGTTGATTGAATGCGATATCATATTCATTACGAAATCCAGTAGCGATTAACTCAATTTGGGTCCCATCTGGCTGCATTCTTGCAACAAAACCACCTGGAGCCAGACGATCCTTCATGAAACCGCGAGCATCAGGCATTCTTCCTAAGAGATGATCTTCACTCCAATGTGTTGGTACTAACGACCTCGTTATATCGTTAGGTAAGTCTGTTTGATTTCCAGCGCAAAAATAGAGCATTCCATCAGGCCCAGGAATAATCGCATGCTGCCCATGCTCTCCTCCCCCCTTGGTTGCTACAAGAAGCTTTACTTCATCATACTGATCATCACCATCAGTGTCTTTGACTCTGTAAAGACCAGGACCAGATGGTCCTTTTCCATTAATGTGAACATATAGAAAGTCGCCGAAACACAATAAACCCTGCGCCATTCCTACATTCACCGACAACTGCTCAACCGTTACAGCGTCAGCTGCTTTGTCCGTGTTAGTCGTTATTCGGTAGAGCTTCCCGTATTGGTCAGACGCGATTAGGCGTCCTTTCGGATCAACGCACAAGCACACCCAAGAGCCTTGCTCTGCCATAGGTACTTCATATACCAAATCAACCTTAAAGCCCTCAGGTACCTTTATCATGTCCGATGGCGTAGCCTTAAACTGCCCCATCACGATCGCGGTTGGACTGAGCCAACTTATCCCTCCCGACACTATGCAAAAAAAGAACAACAAAAATCTACGGCAACCGTCGCAACTAAACTGCATAAAATTATTTCCGCTACAATCAGATCCTAAATCCACAAATACGAAAACCTCGGATGTCTTCCCTTACATTGAAACCTGACAGGCCACTGCGACTCAACCTGGTTACATCGAAATAGACCAACTTTTCACAAATAAAAGACATCTCATTTCATGATCTAGTTTACTTCAAAAGTAACTCCACCACAGACGGTATCTCCGAAGGTACCAGAGGAACTGCAGCTGACTGTTCGCCTCGTATCTGCAAATACTCACTCTCAGACAACAGGGTGATTGCACCATAAGTCATTATCCGATCAGGACTTTCTCTAAGTAGCTATCGTCCCAGCCTGCTTGGAGTCGTTTGTTCTTGATTCCCACCTTGGCTGTTTTTTCGTTCTTTAGCATGCTCAAAGCAGTCCGACGCAGAATACTGAAGTTCGCGTCAGCATGTCCTTTTCGGATTCGACTTTGGTCTTCGTTGAAGGTTACATCAAGTTGCCAGTGTAGGTTGTTTTCAATCGCCCAGTGTTGCCGTACGGCATCTCCGAATTGTTTTCCTGATAGATACTTACTGAGGATGTAGTAACGGGTCTCATTACAATCCTTTCCGTCGCGAGTACTGTTGTGAATCGCTACGCCAACAGCTTTTAAATTAGGCCATCTTTCTATATCCGGCATCCCCTTTGGTACCGGGCAGATAACATACCATCGACTGTCTTCCCGACCATGTTCTTGCTCGTGTGTCTCGTAGCGACGAACTTTTACTTGCTTAAAATCATCCTCTAAATGCTTTTGAAAAAACTCGTGGATACCTTGATGTAGCTTGGGTTGATTCCCTTTCACGGCAAGGCAGTAATCCGCTTCTTTATCGATGATTGTCTGAGCGATTTCGGTTTGGCATCCCATGGCGTCGATCGTCACGAGACTACCTGCTAATTCAAGGATTTCAAGCAGTTTGGGAATAGCGGTAATTTCATTGCTTTTTGAGTCTACGACGGTTTGTCCTAGACTGATGCTATTGGCAGTAGCCCAGGCGCTAATCATATGAATTGCAGATTTGCTGCTGGCAGTATCGAAACTTCGTCGCAGGGTTTTCCCGTCAATGGCGATCACCTGTCCCTTGGTGATTTCGTGGAGATCAGTAATCCAGTTGAGCAAACACTTCTCAAATTCGGCTGGCTTGATGACCGCAAAAATAGCGTTGAATCGATCATGCGAAGGTATCCCGGCGTTCAAATCCAAAAACTTTTCGAACCATGCCTTCTTCTTTCTTCCAAAATTCGCGATGGCCACGAAATCATCTGCTCCACAGATCACGGCGCAGATTGCAATGACGACAACATTAATGAGCGGATATACAACCTTTCGCGTGCGAGGATCCGTGAGATCTTCGAAGTGAGTTTGAATACTGATGGAAGGCTTCGGCGACTTTGACATACGACAGACTCCTGGTTTAACATTACGAGCTCAGTCGTCCATCAACTAATGCTCAAAATGCAATACCTAAGTCTCGCATGTTACCCAGCATCGCGCAATCGCCCTGGGTAGTTTGCCGATTTTGGTAAGGTATTAGCTGCTAAGGTTCTATGGAGCTTTCTCGTGTTGCGGCGACAATTAGTCAGTTTTTTTCTTTTTTTTATTAACATTCGATTTTTTAGTTTTGTCGGAGAAGCAATGCTCGAAAAAAAAACGAACTCTTTGGGAATGGTTTTTATTGAAATTCAACCTGGCAGCTTCTACATGGGTGCACCGGAAGACGATCCCTACGATACGCCATTGGCGCAACGCCATCATGTTAAATTGACAAAGCCTTTTTTCATGGCTCAGTTTCTTGTAACGAAAAGCCAGTATAAACAGGTTGTAAAAAACGCTCCGCCCGACGTGTTTGTCGGAGAAAACCAGGGTGAAAGCGATAATTGTCCTGTCTTGGGCATTTCTTGGTTTGCAGCGAACGAGTTTTGTTCGCTTCTATCGGATTTACCATCAGAAAAGGCCGCCGGTCGTCGATATCGATTGCCAACGGAAGCGGAATGGGAGTATTGCTGCCGAGCAGGAAGCAAATCGGTTTTCTGTTTCGGAGATGATGAAGGAAAATTGCCTCAATACGCTTGGTTTGAAGATAACTCGGACAATAAACCACAACCTGTAGGAAAATTAAAGCCAAATAATTGGGGCCTTTACGATTTTCATGGCAATGCCGCAGAGTGGTGCTCTGATTGGTTTGAGGAATTCGATGTCGACGATAAAGTTGACCCAATAGGGCCCGTTACAGGTAAAAGCAAAGTCCTGAGAAATGGTGATTGGGGGGGGCACGTGGAGGAGTTGACATGCGCTGCGAGAGATGGCGTGGAACCGCAATTCGAGAGCCAAGCAGTTGGATTCAGGGTCGTTCTGGAACTCGATGATGGAAATTAAATCACGGTATCAATCGCAATTGAAACCGTTCTGTGCAAAAGCTAGATCGCGTTTAGAAAAGTGTTGTTTGCGAACGAAAAGTAGGGCGAGCGAGAGCAGTTTGCGTCAGGCTAAGATTGCAAATTGAACATTATTTGATGCAACAGGCATCGGTGCGGACGGACGGAAGGACGCGTTACGCGCAGTAGTACGCTGAGAGCTGAAGGGAACCCAAGATTGAGGGTTCGCCGACTCTCCTTTTGCATAGGTCACACGACAGAGCGAGATTACGAGGAGAGGATTATGGCAATAAGTCGCTGAGTGTCGAACACAGATTTGCAGCGTTCAGGATTGCGTAACTAACTTTGTATCCTGCTGATTTGGAAGTGATTCTCGATTACGTTGCGTAAGGTCGTTAACTCAATGTTCGTACCTCTTCTTTGGAAAATAGATCGAACGGGTCTGGAGCTTCGTAAGTCCTTGCGATGTAAGGCTTTACGAAATTCGAGTGCAGAGAGTATGGTTACGAAGAGGGTGGCGCTCTGGGGAGCCTTTCAAATCCTCGGAATTTCCGAGAGTCCAATTTAACAGAGAAGCCGAGGATTAAACCCCTCGGCTTTTTTCGTTGTTTGCCAAGGGTTTTGGCAATTCGTACCCTGCCGGCCGCCAAACAGAGAGTGCTCGCGCTTCGTCCCAAAAACGCATTTCAGCGACCGCACGTGAGCGTTCGGTAAACGCCATCTTGATTTTGGCGAGAAGCCTACTTTCGCTTCCGTCACTTGAGCACTTCTTTCCGTTCTCGTTCTTGCCGACGAATCGCATGGATATCCCATTTGCAATCCGGTTGAGTTGCTAACCAGCGATCTGGCAAAAACTGATCAAGCTCATCACTTGTTACCGGTTCGCCAGTAAGCGTCCGAGTTAGGTATCTCTCACATCAGGTGAGCGTTCGGCCAAGTACATCTTGCGGAGCGTGGTAGGCTCGATGGTTTTGTTTCCTTTCACGCCGGAGCTAAACCATGGGTCGTTCCAACGTTTCGAGCAAAGCCGAGTATTGGCAACGGGTTCTTGATGAGCAACGGCTCAGCAAAGTTAGTGTTGCGGCCTTCTGCTCTCAGAACTCGATTTCCGTTCCATCATTCTACCAATGGCGAAAAAAATTGCAGCCACCACAACCTTCTGTCACTTCGCAGTCGTTGGTGCTCATTAGAATCGTTCCGACTGCATCTCTAGCTTCCGAGCAATCGATTCGGATCAAAACGTTTTGCAGCTTTTCGTACCGTTTCAATATGTCTG
>JAUMAI010000843.1:0-3222 GCA_032116775.1 Pirellula sp.
TTTCGTCAACATTCCAAGCGTTTTCATTAAACCAGCCATATCGTGACAATTCAGATGGATTGTCACCGACACTGTACTTCGTTGTGCTTCTTCCCCGGCATGCATACTCCCACTCCGCTTCAGTCGGTAATCGATAAGCCTTCCCTTCAAGCTCGCTCAATCGCTCGCAATAGGACACTGCGTCATCCCAACTTACATAGGTCGCAGGATAATTCTCACCTTCGCGGACATACGTCTGTCCTTTCCAAGGCTCAGTACCCATCACCTTCTTCCACTGGCCCTGCGTCACTTCTGTCTCTCCAAGATAAAATGACTTCGTCAGTGTCACGCGACGCTGAGGCTTCTCGTCTGTGTCTGCATCTGTATCCGATTCTGGAGATCCCATCATGAATGTCCCAGGATTGATCAACACCAGCTTCGCCCCAACGCTGTTCGTGATTGCCCGCGGTAGCGACTTACGATCGAGCCTCAGGTCGACCAGATCGCGAGTTACGTTGCTGACCGTCTGACGCGCTCGTATCCCAGGGACCGACGATACCAATTCGTTCACACGACGATATAGCAACGCCGATAGCTCATTCGCCGTCAGCTCATTACTCGTCGCCAAAACATCAAGAAAGGCTCGCGTAAACGCGCCATGCTTCCAGGCGTCGTGTTCGAAAGCCTGCTGACCTTTGCCGCATGCGAACAACGCCGCACAGTTCTCCGGAATCTGGTTCACCTGCAAGCCTTCACCAAACGCGCGCCGCACTAAACCGCCTCGGGCACCGTTGGGGTCATCGCGACAACAGTCCGCCAGCAACAACTTGCTACCACTCTTGGAAATCGTCAGAGCGTCCAGCATCTCTCGCATCGATACCATGCTCGACGGATCAGGCTCCTGCAGCAGAACTCCCCCCGCGTCTCGCTGTTGGTTATTGTCCTTATCCGTAACAACACGAAGATCGGTGTCATACGCACAGTAGTAAGCCGAATCGCCGTACTGCACCCCGTGTCCGAAAAAACCAAAGATCAAGACACTGTCACCGGTGCCTTTCTTGGCGATCGATTGCATCGTGGAAAGGATCGAATCCCGCGTCGCTTCTTTGCCGATCAACAGCGTGATTTCGTAACCATTGCTTTTTAAGGCCTCCGCGATCGCTTTTGCGTCGTCTTCAGGGTACTTCAGTGGCGGCTGGTTGAATCGCGGAAGCTCATAGTTGGAAACGCCGACCAGCAAGGCGTGCTTGGCATAGGCAGGTGGATTGACCCCAACCAGTAGAAATGCCATAGCAAGATGAATGGGTATCAACCAACAAGACGCATTGGAACTTTGGTGACTAGCTGAAGCAGCCCAGTTCCCCACCGGATTTATCAGGGGCGTGCCTCCAGTGACTTCGTGCCGGATACGCCAAGAATCCCGCAATTGTGTTGAAGCATGGCGACTAACCGCCTCCTCTTGATTAACAGGCATTGTTCAAACCCCTTCGAGCGCCCTGAGAAAAGCCACTGGATTGGTAAGTAATTTACGTGATCTAAAAGCTGGGTCTAGCTTTTTCTATGCTAAAAACCCACGTTGAATGACATGACGGTGCGGTAGAGGATCGCTAGCGAAAAAAATCCAAATTTTCCACCGAAAATTTTGGCAGCAGTATTTTCCGGAATTCCGGGAAGCTTGTTGCCGGACCGAGCGTCGTGATGGATGTCCCCAACCTGGCCTGCTGGGACGAACAGCTGATCTTCAACGATGCGGGCCTTAGCTTCTGGAGCATGTGATGATTAAGAAATTAGCCCTCGCCGCAGCCATCGCCGGTACCACAAGTTCTGTCGTTGGCCTGGCAACAACGTCCGAATACCTGCGCGTTCTCGGCAACCGGGGAGGCACCGTTCTCAAAGATGCCATTCCGCTAGAGATCGAGATCGATCGCCTTGCTCTGATCCTTACGAAATTCGACGATGAACTCGCCGAGTCTCGCCGCGTTCGGGCCGAATCGGCCATCCGTGTCGAAAAGGCAGCTCGGCAACTCGAAGAGAAGAAAGAGGAACTCGAAGAGCAACGTAAGCAAATCGAAGGTTGCAAGGTGCAGCTGACCAGCTCCACCACCCAATCAGGGGGATGCTCCTCGACCAAAGGGAAGGACTTGGCTAGCTGGACCCGCAGTTGCATCGAGCGGTTTAAAGCGACCCAGAGGACGGTCGACAACCTCGAGTCGACGGTCGAGAAGCTCAAGCAGTCTCAGGCTGAGATTGCCGAACAGCTCAACACCCGTAGGCAGCAACGTGACGAACTGGCCGCACGGCTGGACGCGATCCGCACCGAGAAGGAATCGCTCGGGCTGCTGGCCGGCGGGACCGGCAACCTTCCCAGCAGCGACAACCTCAAGCGTGCCTCGGAACTGGCCGAGATGCTTGAGGACAAGCTGCAGGTCGAACGGGCGGTTGTCAGCGTCAATGACGACGTTTGGTCGATCAGCGGAACCAGCGAGGCCGCTCCGGCCTCTTCGAACGATTCGCTCCTGGAAGAGATCGACCAGACCCTCAAGAGCAAGGATGACGAGTCCGGGGCCGAATGAGCACCGACTCGACTGCTCCGGAGTGACCAACGCGGCTCGGAGGGAAGCGAGCCGCCTGGCCTCCGGTTTTCCACATGCTACAGGCGTGTGCGGACGCCACGGCGACACGCGAACCATCGCGGCAAGTGCCTGAACTATAATCGAGTGACCTGCCGAGACGAAAATGTCACTTTTTATGCCCTCCCCAGACCCGAACTCCTATTAGCCCTTCCAACATTGGGGGTCCCTGTGGACTTGGAAAAGTTACGCATCGACCATGAAGCCGTCCTGCGACAAGTTGCTTGGCGTTTAACCCGAGATTCCGAGACCGCGGAGGACTTCGTTCAGGACGTCTGGGTTAGGGTAGCGAGAACCACCACCCGTCCGGAGCAAGGGAAAGAGAGCGAGTGGTTGAAGCAAATCCTTCGGAATTGCGCGAATGACTGGTTTCGCAAAGATGGAAGGATCGGATTGATCAATTCCTCAGACATCCAGTCGACCGATAGCGACGACGCCAGTCTCATAGACCAAGTCGCTGACAACGATTCGGAATCACCACTGGAGCGTCTCGAACGAGCGGAATCGCTCCGCGATTGCCTGCAAAAGCTTGACGGACAGTACCGTGCCGCCAAGGAGGCGCTAGAGCAGGACATTGCCGCCGCCAATGCGCAGGTGGGTGGGTGGGTGGTGG
>JAUMAI010000844.1:0-732 GCA_032116775.1 Pirellula sp.
CCGTCGGCGTTGAGGAGCGCGCGGATCGGCAGCGTGATGCCATCATCAAGGCGGTCAACGTAGGTAAGGTTATTGGTCGGAACATAGATGCCCTTGCGAATGGCGCGGACCATGTTTCTGGTGTCCGCAAGCATCAGCTTGGTCATCTGGTCCGCCCAGTCAGAGACCGAACGCTTCAGCCAATACTTCTTCGACCAACCCATGGCAACCTTATAGTTGCGCAGCGGGAAGCCGACGTTGGACGAAGCGATGTAGCCCTTCTGGGAGTCCGCCGCGCCGAACTCGTCCGACTCCTGAAAGTCGAATTCGTCCGAGGGAACACCATAGCGGCGAATCTTGTCGGTGGTCCGCTCAACGAACTCGGTGGTCAGATCCTCAAGGAACTGCTCGTGAGCCGTAAGCAGAATCCGCGAATTGTCATAGAGACGGTCAATGCCGTACTCATAGATGTTCTGGTTATCAATGACGCGGAGCGTATCGAGCAGGCTCAGCGTCCCGAAGTTGCGGGGCATTCTCGTTCCTGCCTTTCTACAGCGTCAGCATGATGCGACCGTCGCTATCCACGACGAACGCAATCGGGGTCGTGCCACCAGTCGAGGCGGTATCCGCCAGACCACCGGCAACCGTGCCAGAAAGATACAGCTGCGCGCCAGGGTTCATGGCAGTGCTGGAAACCAGCGGCTTGTAGCCAAACACCACGTTGCGCATAAGCGTGACCGCTTCGCCGGAAGA
>JAUMAI010000844.1:742-2763 GCA_032116775.1 Pirellula sp.
CGGTCGCGGCAAAACCACGAACGATCGCACTCGCATTGGCAGCAGCGCCAGTCGCCTTGTAAGCCTTGCCATCCGTGTGGATGCGGCAAGCATCGCCAGCCGCAATCGCCTCACCGGCGATCAGGCCGTTGATGCGGTGCTCATACCCGGGAGACCGGGTAGCCACATTCGGCTTGGCGGTGCCCTTCGTCACCTCAGCCATGGAGATTCCTCCTACATTTTCTGGTAGCCAACTTGTCTGCGCATGCTGGCCAACGTCTCACCCATATCAAACCCAGAACGATCCGGCTTAGGGTCGCTAGGATCCATGCCCCTCGCTTGGGATTTTGCAGGGATATTCTTCTTAGCCTTGCGAAGCCACGCCAGCTTTTCGGCAACCGTAAAAACTTCGGGGATAAGGTCCCTAAATTCTTCCGGCAAATCCGCAAGCTCGCGATCCAGTTCTTCGGCCAGAAGTTTCTCGTACTTGCGTACCGATTTCTGCGAGGATTCCAATTGTTCAAAAAGCTTGGAATCCTTGGGAATGAGATTCGTTTCGCCGGAGAGAATGGCCTGATAAAGCTTCTGCCACTCCCCGCGATCCTCCTCCGACTTGCGAGCCACATCCGCAGCAACCTGGCCACGGATTTCATCTTCGAGCTCCTGTCGAATTCGATCGCGCTCTGACTTCGACCACGATTGCTTGCCACGTTCAAGCCGGGCAGCAATCATCTTGTCGAGGTCTTCCTGACTCATCGTAAGCGTCCGTCCCGAATCCGCCCCACCTACCTCCGGGCCAGAGTCATTGTGATTCGGCTGACGCTCGTTCAGAATCTCCTTCACCATCGACGGATCGATTTCCACAAGTACACTCCCTGCTAATAACCGCGATTCCCGCTCGCGTCGCGTGCGTTTTTATTCTACAACATTATTTGGATTTGTGTGTAACTCTATTCTGTAATTCTGATCTTCGTCTTCATAAACAAAGGTTATTCTGTCATCTACAATTTTTTCAATAAGGTATCCGCCGTAGTGCAGTCGATGTCGGTATGCCTTTCCATCGGCGCTACTTGGATTCCCTTGTGAATCTGTGACCGTTAGGAATCCATAGAACTTTTCCAAAACACTCCTGATTGCCCGAAGTTCCGCAATCGCTTTTTCGTTATCAGACTGACTCGGTGCTGCGGGCGTTTCGGAGAAATACGACGGCGTCGTCAAAGTTTTCGCCATGAAATGCCACGATCCTTCTCTCTCTGGGATAGAGAATAACTACCGGCACTCCGTACTGAGGTCGATATCCGTTTCTCTCGGCCCAGTCGTCATGCAGATACTTGTATGTTCCGCTGCGAAGATACGTAACCGTCCTTCCCTTGCGCTGGACCTGCTCGAGTATAGGCTCATGAGTATGCGCCAGACAAACCACATCAGAATTTTCCCACTCCCATGGCCACTCATCAAACAGTCTGCGCTGAGGGTTTGCCTTGTTGATCTGCGAGTTTCCTCGATGATTGTGTCTTACCGTGATCACGTATTTTTGACCCGGCAATTTGACGATGATCGATCCACCCTTTTCCGTAAAGTAAGCGCATTCGAGTTTTGTCGCAAGTGCGGGTAGTCTGTCGATTCCTGCGAATCGGCCATCCCATGCGTCATGATTCCCCTGTGCAAGGCAAATCAAGGAACTCGAAACCATAGATAATCTAGTGACAAGATAGCCGAGCTGCTCTTCCGGGGAAGTGAAAAGGCCGCCCCACAATGCGGGAGCGGCCTTGCTCAATACCTTGACGTTTTCGGTGTAGTCACCCATACCCACCAGATACATTCCGTCGGTATCATTTATCGTATCAAGATCTTGTCTAAACCGGCGATAATCAACGCCTGAAGCGCCGATGTGGACATCGCCAAGAAATGCAATAGCGATGGGTTTGTCATCCTCGCAAACAAATGTAGTTGATTCTTGAGACCGACCGAGACCCTCTCTTGCATCTTGGACTTTCTCAAGTGAAGACCAGAGTTCCTCAAGGTCAACCTCATCGGACGGT
>JAUMAI010000845.1:0-5198 GCA_032116775.1 Pirellula sp.
TGGTTGGTATTTGGAGGCTGCGGTAGCGCCGTCTTGTCGGCTAAGTTCTTGGATGGTGACAATCCCATCAACTTAGGAATTGGCTTTGTAGGAGTAAGCTTAGCCTTTGGTTTAACCGTCTTGACCATGGCTTATGCGATCGGCCATATCTCAGGTTGCCACCTAAACCCTGCTGTTTCAGTTGGCCTAATGATCGGGGGCCGCTTTAAGTCGAGCGAATTGATCCCATACATCATCGCTCAAGTTCTCGGCGCCACGGCAGGAGCTGGAGTTCTATATTCGATCGCGTCAGGCCAAGCCGGCTTTTCGCTCGCCGGTGGTTTTGCCTCCAACGGATACGGCGAACATTCACCCGGCGGATACACCATGCTGGCCGCCTTGATCGCCGAGATCGTACTGACCTTCATGTTTTTGATGATCATCTTGGGAGCGACCGACCGTCGCGCACCTGCGGGTTTTGCGCCGATCGCCATCGGCCTCGGCTTAACTCTCATCCACTTGATTGGTATTCCAGTGACCAACCTGTCAGTAAACCCTGCACGCAGCACTGGTCCGGCGGTTTTTGTCCAGGGCTGGGCCCTGGGACAGCTGTGGCTATTCTGGGTTGCACCCATCGTCGGTGCAGCGGTTGCAGGAATCACCTACAAAACTTTGTTCGAAGATGAAGCGAACAAATCCTAAGATCCAGCCACAGCCGTGAAGCCACATAGAGCTATTGCGAATCACTCGCAACCCAAAACCCCTCGATGCCTCAAGAAGGCGTCGAGGGGTTGTTTTTTAGCTTGGCTACAGGACCACAGGCCAATGAAACAAATATGAGACTTAGAAGGGCCAAACAAATGCCCGTGACAAATTCACCTGCTGGGTGTAGTGAAACCGTGAAGTTACTTGCCGTGAACAAGCTTTTTGAATGCTGCGATCAGTTGTTGAGTGATTGGCCCAACGGAACCGCTACCAATCGGTCGACGATCTAACTTAACCACTGGAATGACCTCAGCGGCTGTACCCGTCAGAAAACATTCGTCGGCGATGTAGATATCATGTCGAGTTAGCGGGATCTGATCGCATGGAATACCCATGTTTTCCGCCAATTCAATCACGGCGTTACGCGTTACACCTTCCAAAATACCGGCATCAATAGGTGGCGTGAGTAAACGCCCATTGCGGACAATGAAAATATTATCGCCCGTGCATTCCGCAACTTCCCCTTTGTGATTGAGCATCAGCGCCTCTACGCAGCCAGCCTGTAAGCCCTCGATTTTCGCCATGATATTATTGAGATAATTCAGCGATTTAATTCGTGGACTCAAAGCAGCGGAGTGATTCCGGATAGTAGCTGCAGTAATCAACTCCAAACCCTTCTCGTAATACTCGGCAGGGTAGAGCGAAATTTTGTCGGTGATAATAATCACTTGCGGATCGCTCGTTTTGTACGGATCTAGGCCAAGTGCTCCAGCACCGCGAGTCACGACCAGGCGGATGTAGGCGTCGACGAAGTTATTGCGTCGCAACGTCTCATAGACATCTTCAGCTAGCTTCTCGATGGGGATTGGAATCTGCAGCATGATTGCCCGGGCCGATTGGTATAGCCGCTCCAGATGCTCTTCCATGCGGAATACTTTACCGCTGTAGCATCGAATCCCCTCGAATACACCATCGCCGTACAACAAACCATGATCGTAAACACTAACCTTCGCATCTTCTTTAGCGTAAAACGTTCCGTTGATGTAAACCTGCAATGACATAGCGAGTTCAAATCCTGCTTGAGTGAATTCCCCGGTTCGGCCGGGCATTAAAAAGAACATGATCGAGAGACATGCGATGTCCCCATCGTACGAGATGTTCGCAAACTGCAACATAGGTGTGACACCCGAACAGGCGTCAAAAAACGCCGGAATTCCTGGTGCCCGCCAATTCGTTGTGCCCGCCAACCCGTACAACGCTTAATGAAACAGGAACCAACCAAAGCGACTACAGCAAGTTCCTATTTCCTTCACCGATAAGGAGCAAGGGGTTGGCTCAGGGAGGGGAGTGAATAATGATTTCATGGATTTCTAAGCATTCGTGTATGGATGGTCACGTAGCAACAGCACTACAATGCTCCAGATCTTTGGAATGCGAGTGGTGAGCCATGGCAAGTCATCAGGATCAGAACAAAGCGATGTTCTCATCACCCGCAGCGCTGCTCGTTAAGTCGTATTGGTATTGAGCTACCAGTCATTTTCAATTGGAATTGCCCCCATGACCGCCATCAGCCCAAGAATTGAAGAGAAAACCGCTGCGATAGCGGCAAGCCACGGATTTTTGAAAAATTACGGGCGATTAATGGCCGAAGCTCGTACGTACAGCCAGAGCATCGCTTGGGTACTATTACTCTTGGCCGCTTTACCAACCCATTTAAGCGCCCAATTCGACGAGTATTCCAACAAAAAATATATGGGCCGCGTTATCGCTCCAACGATGACCTTCCATGGTGCTTCTTGGCTCATAAGACCCGAGCGCGAGCAGGAGGAAGCACCCTCGCAGGTTTTGGAGCAATTGCAACTTAAACCGGGTATGACCGTGGTCGATTTTGGCTGTGGAAACGGTTTTTACTCGCTCCCGATGGCTAAGCTAGTGTCTCCTAACGGAAAAGTTCTCGGCGTGGACATCCAACCTGAGATGCTGCAAATGCTTAAAGAACGGGCAGCGGTGTCCGGGATCGATAATGTCGAACCCATTCTTAGCACCGAGAAGGAGACGAAACTCCCAGAGAATAGCGTCGATCTTCTGATTCTAGTCGACGTATACCACGAGTTTTCTTTTCCCAAACAGATGCTCAGCGGGATCCGCAAATGCTTGAAAGATGATGGAGTCGTGGCGTTATTGGAGTATCGAGCCGAAGACCCAACAGTTCCAATCAAACCACTGCACAAGATGTCCAAGAAACAGATCATGAAAGAGTATGAGGCCAATGGCTTTAAGTTAGTCCGCGAATTTGATGGCCTTCCGTGGCAGCATCTGATGTTCTTCGGACGCGACAACTCTTGGAAAGAGGATAAATCTTCCAGCGACAAGAACGACCGTGACCCAAAGTGATAGGCGCGCCGCGAAATCGAATCGCGAAAGCGTTAGTGAGCGGATCCACGAAATCTTTAACGGAGCTTGAATTAAGTGGATGAGTGACTGCAGACCTTTGGTGAGGGAACCAAGACTACGTCCGTTGACTTACTGACAGTGTCCCTGTTCGTTCTAGAAAACAGATAGTCCGGCCCTAGAAAGGTTGGATTTCACGGCAGAAGTCCAACGCCAAACTGAATATGCGGTAGGGCAAAGATTGAAGTTCACGGAAAGAAAAAGAGGCGCCGCCCGGATTCGAACCGGGGATGGTGGATTTGCAATCCACTGCCTTAGCCACTTGGCCACGGCGCCAATTGTTCCGTAAAACATGATTCGGTAAGAAGTGACGAAGAAATTGACTGAAAAAAGTATTCTAGGGTCGCAAAACCTAATCTAGGAATTTAACTTCATCCAATCGCTTAACTGATGCACACCAGTCAGGCTAACGTGCACACCAGTCAGGCTAACGCCTGCGCGTCCTAAATGGCCCGCGTATCCTACATGAATTGCCTAGATACCTCTTGGGTAATCACCCCGAAGGCCAACCACCCATACAACTAAGAGACGCCAACGACCGTAGCACTGCGTGGCTACATTCTCCCGAACCGTCAAAGCTTACCAACCTTACGGTAGTGGTTCTAGTCCATCTATTTTGTCCGGTCAAGGGTGGCTTGGAATTCCATGATTCACGGGCTGAAATAAGGGTTTAATGGCCCAAAGCCTCGTATCGGTCGCTCGTCAGGCTGCGCGTTTATGCTCCATTGCTACGCTTTTCTGTGATCGCTAGAATCCGTTTCTTGCGGACAATTTGACTCGGAACAGCATCAGACGGAAGCTTCAGTAACTATGGGGACCCCCAAAAATTTAGTTGTGGCGCAAAGCGGTGGGCCAAGCGCAGTGATCAACAGCACAGTACGTGGTGTGGTTGAGATGTGCCGAGATCTTCCACAGATCGGCAAGGTTTACGGGGCTCAAAATGGCATTGAAGGAGTATTGAAAGAAAACCTCATCGATCTTTCTGCTCAACCCGCTGAAGAAATCGCCTTGTTGCGATACTCGCCTGCCGCGGGCTCGATTGGCACTTGCCGCTACAAGTTAAAGGCCCATCAGAACGAAGACTTCGACCGAGTCTTGGAGGTTTTCAAAGCCCACAACGTAGGTTACTTCATCTACATCGGTGGCAATGACTCGATGGATACCGCCAATAAGATCGCGCAGCTCGGTCAGGAGCGCGGACTCGATTTGGTAGGAATTGGTGGTCCGAAGACCATCGACAATGACGTCGGTGACAGCGAGTTCAAGCTGATCGACCACACCCCAGGTTATGGCTCAGCCGCTAAATACTGGATGCATGCGGTACAAAATGCAAATGAAGAAAATGCCGGCTCATGGCCCGCTGATCCAGTTCTTGTGATGCAGGCGATGGGCCGAAAGATTGGATATATTCCAGCGGCAGCCCGCTTGGCTGACCCAAACCGCGAAATGCCACTCCAAATTTATCTAGCAGAGAGCCATTGCTCTTTGGAGCAACTGTGTGATCAGGTCAATGATCAGCTCAAGAAAGACAAACGCTGTATCGTTGTTATTAGCGAAGGATTCGATGTCGGATCTTTAGGTGAAGCCAAAGACTCCTTTGGACATACCCAATTCAGTAGTTCGCAAACAACAGTAGCCCAAGTGGTCATCAACTACCTCAATGAAAAGGGCTTGAAGGCTAAAGGTAAAGCTCGAGCCAATGTTCCTGGAACTGACCAACGTCACTCGATGGGCTATGCCTCCACGGTCGACTTGGACGAAGCTTATCGTGCCGGCCAGAAGGCTGCCCTGTTAGCAGCCCATCATGAAACTGGCTACATGGCCACAATCCTGCGCGACCCCGGACCAATCTACTCCGTGCGTTACGACAAAGCGCCACTGAAGGAAGTAGCCAACAGCGAACGTACTTTCCCCAAGCAGTGGATCACACCTAACGGCTACGACGTCACCGATGATTTTGTGCGGTATGCGATGCCGTTGGTGGGCGAAGATATGGTAACGCTACCAATGATCAACGGCCGCCAGCGTTTAACGCGGCTTCAACCGATCTTTGCACCGCAGAA
>JAUMAI010000845.1:5208-6107 GCA_032116775.1 Pirellula sp.
TCCTGCTTACATTCCACAAGCTGATCGCAAAGGTTAATCAAGAGGATTCAACAAGATGTTTGACATAACGCCAAAACATGAGTTCTTTGTGGGTATCGATTCGGATGGTTGCGCCTTCGATTCGATGGAACTGAAGCATAAAGAGTGCTTCATCCCAAACATTATCAATTACTACAACCTGCAAGCGATCAGTAAATATGCTCGCGAGGCTGCTGAATTCGTTAATTTGTACTCCAAAAGTCGCGGTATCAATCGTTTTCCAGCGTTAATCGAAACGCTCGATTGGCTTGCTCGTCGACCGGAAGTAGCGGCTCGTGGCGTCAAAATTGAAGTCCCAGCTAGCTTGCGAAACTGGGTCAAAACCGAAACCAAATTGGGCAATCCAGCTCTAGAAAAAATTGTTAAAGAAACGGGTGATCCAGCATTAACCGAATCCCTGAAGTGGTCTGTGGCGGTAAATGATTCGGTCGCTGCTATGGTTCGAGGTGTCCCACCATTTCCGAAGGTGCGTGAATCGCTCGCGGGCTTGGCGGAAAAGGCAGACGTGATTGTCTGCTCAGCCACTCCTACTCCGGCCCTCAAAGCTGAATGGCATGAACACGACATTGAAAAATATGTTGTGGAAATCTGCGGTCAGGAAGCGGGCACCAAGAAAGAGATTTTGGTGAACGCTAAGAAGTACGCCCCCGGAAAGAGCCTGATGATTGGTGACGCACCGGGCGACTACTCTGCGGCCAAAGCGAACAATGTGTTGTTCTACCCAATCAATCCTGGCCATGAAGAAGCTAGCTGGGAACGCTTCTATGCTGAAGGCATTAAGAAGTTTTTCGACGGTACCTTCGCGGGTGAATATCAGCAAAAGCTGTTGGCCGAATTTGATCAATACCTACCTGAAAAGC
>JAUMAI010000846.1:0-2558 GCA_032116775.1 Pirellula sp.
ATCGATTCGTAACTGCTTAGCAGGATTTAACGTTACGAATTTCAAAGCCTCTTCCGGCTTCACTCCACCATATTTGATCGCCTTAGCTGCTTCGTGGTTTAAATGACGAGCCAACTCATCATCATCCGAGTTGAAGGAAACCACGATTCCTTGTTGTTGCATCAACGCCCCGTTGTGAGGAATGGCGTCGAACACTTCAAACTTATAGGCCCACCAATCGGAAAAGGATGAGGCCATCGCTCCGTGGGAAGCCAAAACTTCAGCTACTTTGTAACCTTCGAGAATATGCTGCAAAGAACCAACACGAATCTTGTAATCTTCCAAGACCCGCAGGAAAGCCAAGATTTCATCCTGTCGGTAACTATGGCAATGTACCCAACGTTGGCCTCGAATGATTTCGAGAATCGCTTCGCTTTGCAAATCACGTCGTGGCGGTAAACCGTTACCGGTTTGCTCCCACTCGCGCCAAGATTTTTCGTAATCCAGCGCCGCCGCAAACTGATCCCGTAATATTTGCTCGACACCCATACGCGATGCAGGATAGCGAACCGGTCCGGATCGCATCCCCGCATTACTTCGCTTGACATTCTCCCCAAGTGCAAACTTGATACCGCTGGGAGCTTCTATCATTTTCATTTCATTGGGGAGCGCACCCCATCGAAGTTTTATGACCTGGTTTTGGCCACCGATCGGATTAGCCGAACCATGCAAGATATTTGCTGCCGTGACACCACCAGCTAATTGCCGATAAATCGAAATATCATTGCAGTCAATGAAATCACCAATACGAACTTCGGCAGTAACCGCTTGCCCGCTTTCATTAACACCGCCATCGGTTGCCATGTGCGAGTGGCAATCGATGATCCCGGGCGAAAGATGCAAGCCAGTGGCATCGATCAGTTGCGCATCCGCTGGTAGCTCCAGTGCTTTCCCTACACCCTTGATAATTCCGTCCTCGACCAGAACATCGCAGTTTTCAAGGATCCCTGCAGCACCGCATGTCCATACAGTCGCATTGCGGAACATCACTTTCCGTGGAGCGTCCGAAGTTGAACCGAGTCCTACAGCGGTCAAAGGATAGCGAACAGAGGATAGAACCGGTGTTATTTTCTCGGACTTCTCTGCCGAACTGTTGCCATTATCATCCTTGTCTTTCTTATCGTCGTTCGCCCCATCCTTCTGCTCCTCGCTCTTCTCTTGGGTCTTGTCCGACTCACTATCCTGCATCGATAGTTCAGTGTCAAACACTGCTTGAACAATCGATACCGAACCATCACTCCACGCGATTCGTCCAACCATACGCTGCTGGTCGTTGCCATTGGCAAGCAACGTCAGCGTGAGCTGTCCAATTCCATCCGTTTCTTGAATGACTTGCTTTATTTTGAATCGACCGACCAATTGCCGATCTTGCCAACGGATATCATCAATCTTAACTAGCTGTGTTCCAGACTTTTTCTCTGACTTGGAATCATCCTCTTGCGTCTTCTCGTTAGACTCTTTTGTTTCCGCAGGTGCTTCTGACGAGGCCTCTTGAGGAGAAGAGTCCGCTGATTTCGTCTCCTCATCTCCAGCTTTATTTTCGGACTCTTCTTTTTTCTTGTCGCGTTCACTTCTTAAAGTCGCAGCCACTCGTTTTTTTGAATCGCGAACTTCTAACCATAAGGCGGCTGGTTTGCCTGGGATATTCTGCAAATCCAAACGCCAAGTGCCATCGATGACTGCATTGCTTTCCGTCTCCCACGGAAACCGATCTCCCTGCACCCAGGTCTCGTGAATCTTGACATCTTTATCCCACAGTTCTTTATCTGTAACGATCAGATTCGCCCATTTGCCGGGGTGAATGGTTCCCACGAGTTCATCCACACCAAGTAACTTTGCCGGTGTAGTCGTAATTGCACTTAGCGCTTCTTCGGCGGGTAATCCGCGTTCGATCGCACGACGCACGCTGCTAACAAATTCAGCCGGATCACGCAGCCCAAAACTCGTCAAGGCCATCGTAACCCCTGCTTTGCTCAAACGCGCTGGGTTTTCTGGGGCTAACTCCCAATGCATCAAATCCCCTAAATCTGTTTGCGTCGCCTGATCGGAAGTAGAGACGTTGGGGGCTTTCGGAAAATTGACCGGCACCAAGATAGGACGTTTCATCTTGGCGATCGCATCTAAACGCAAATACTCACGCCCTGAACCACGCACCAAGTAATTCAGTTGAAACTCGCGTGCAAAATCATCCGCTCGCAAAACAAATAACTCGTTCAGGCCATCGAATACGAAGAGTTCATTGCTCCGCAACTGCTGACTGAGTACATCTAATGCGTCGCACACTTCCGGTTGCTCGAGACTTGTATCCCGCTGATAGGCCTGCCATGCTTGATGGTACCACTGCGCATCCAACATCGCTTGTCGAGCTAACGCGACGGCTCCCATAGGACTGTTGGGGTATCCTTCGCTGCGTATCCCGGCCGTTGTCAGCCTGACATGCTGAGCCCACTGAGCCTTGAGCAATCTGTCAGCTAGAGGCTTCGAACCTGTTGTGATGATACAACTTGTACCTTTGATAA
>JAUMAI010000847.1:0-3006 GCA_032116775.1 Pirellula sp.
CTTCATGGTTTAGGCTCTTCCCCCTTCGCTCGCCGCTACTAAGGGAATCGATTTTTCTTTCTTTTCCTCCGGTTACTTAGATGTTTCAGTTCACCGGGTTAGCCACATACACCTATGAATTCAGTGCATGTCAATTCGAGGATTCCGGGATCGTCACTTGTTTGTCAGCTCCCCCAGACTTATCGCAGACTTCCACGCTCTTCGTCGCCTTCTAATGCCAAGACATCCCCCATACGCCCTTACTAAACTTGACCACCGTAATCTCGAACTCCCTCTTACCGCACCGACTTAATCAATGATTTGCATCATTCATTAGCAGGTACAACTCGAAGAGTTGGGCATCACGGCAATCTCGCAGGTGCAGTCTATTGAGCTTCACAGCTTTAATAAAACCACATCCGGTTATCTTGCTCGCTCGGTTACGTGTTTTGATGGCTTTCGCCAACAAAAAACTTCCCTTAAAATTGTATCGCTCCACCAACTTCTTTTGCTTCTGGTTATTGGCCACAAGCAAACATCATTGGCTTCGCAGATGCCTTACTACCCATCCAACCAAATTGTCAAAGATCAAATATTGCAAGGAAAATACTAAGTATTTTCTTTAGCAGTCATTTCTTCCGCCGCTCGAATCAGCAGTTGTTAGACAACTTATCTTCGTGCTTTGGAGCCCCTCACTTTACGTTTTTTAAATTTTCGGGTCAACCTCAAATTTAAGAAAACTTTTAAGTCAGGTTTCACCACCTTGCTTCACAGTCTCGTTACGACTTTGACGCTTGGCCAATCTGTCGTTTCGTTGACTGCTGTGCGTCAGCGGTGAGGTGAGAATCATCTAGAAATTTCGCTGGAGCACAAGGCCCATTTGATAATTTTCTTTAGATTTCTCTAACTTGTTTCCGGGCAACGACTTGCGTCGTTTGCCTGAAGTGGAGCTGGACGGACTTGAACCGACGACCCTCTGCTTGCAAAGCAGATGCTCTCCCAACTGAGCTACAGCCCCATTCAGCATTTTGTTCCAGGCTGGCATTATACCATCTTGAAACAAAATGTTTAGTGCGCGCGCCAAGATTCGAACTTGGGACCTCCACCTTATCAGGGTGGCGCTCTAACCAACTGAGCTACGCGCGCAGATCGCAAAATCTCGTGATTTCGCTGACTTCGCTTTCTCGACTCGATGTTCCCGACTCGAGAAGCTAGGTACCAGGACAGCAAATCGTAACCAAAGGTTTTTCGCTGTCAACTTGGTTCCGCGGCCTAAATTGCTCTGTCGGCCATATTTTTCGACTGTCCTTGGTCAGCGTTTTGTGCAATAAGACTCCCAGAGAATCGTCTAGTTGCCAGGAAATCTTCAGTCGAATCTTTTTCGATTGCCGTGGTTAGCACTTTGTTGGTGCCGGATTGGCTTGAAAGGATTTTGGTTTGTGGCACATCGCACTGCGTTCAAGGAGTTGATGGGGATGCGAAGCAATAACTACAGGGGCTGTTTGGTCGTCACTTTAGGCCTAGTTGGTAGTGGGGTTGGTGCCCCTTCGGTATGGGCACAGGCTCCCACTGCAGAGCAGGCCCTGCGGCTCAAGCCACGCCAGGTAGAGGTTCAATATGACAAAGTTGAGGCTAAGGATGTTGCCGCTTGTGAGCTGAAGCAGCTCAAGCGACCTGATGGGGAAGGCTTTTTGGTGACCGGGCCTACCGGTGAAACCCTGCGATGGTTCGTCGACACCAACGGTGACAAGGAGCTGGATCGTTGGTGTTATTTTGCGGGCGGCGTCGAGGTTTATCGAGACATCGATTCGGATTTTGACAAAACGGCCGATCAGTTTCGCTGGCTAGGAACCGCTGGAATACGCTGGGGTGTCGATTCCAGTAAGGACGGTAAGGTTGATCAATGGAAGGTGATTAGCGCTGAAGAAGTGACTCAAGAACTCGTTGAAGCGATTAAAAGCAAAGATTCAGGTAGGTTTGCGGCGTTATTGCTGAGCACCGAAGAGCTCACGGAACTTGGATTGGGGGCTGAAAAGACAACCGCGCTCAAGGAACGTATTGCCTTGGCCACGAAGCAGTTCGAGGAGTATGCCAATTCGCAGAAGATGCTGACGGCTGAAAGTCGCTGGGCGCATTTTGGGGCTGATAAGCCGGGGATGGTCCCAGCTGGTACAGATGGCTCTACTGAAGACGTGGTTGTCTACGAGAATGTCGTGGCGATGACCGAGTCTGGTGCTAGTGAGAGCGGTGCTGACCAATTGCTGGTTGGTACTTTGGTTCAGGTTGGTTCAGCTTGGCGGATTATCGATGCCCCTCGTTCGGTAGCCGAAGGGGCCGTTTTGAGCGAGCAAGGGTTGTTCTTCAATACAACCGGCGGATTGGCTGCAGTTCGAACAGGCGATAAAACGGCATCCCCAGAAGATACCATGAAGATCGCTGGGAAATTGATGGAACAATTGGAGTCGGTTGAAAAGAATTTACGCGATGCCAGTTCTCCCGAGGATAAGGCCCGCTTGCAGGATGAGCGAGCAGATGTGTTGGAAAAGCTTATCAGTGCCGCTGAGGATGCCGATGGGCGTGATCTCTGGGTTCGGCAGTTTGCAGATACGGTGAGCGCTGCGATTCAGGCAGGCGAATATCCAGCCGGTATGGAGCGTCTCGGTCAGATGCCTGAGAAGCTCAAGGAAATTGAGATCACAGACAAACAGTCGGCCTATGTGGCGTATCGTGTGATTACCGCCGATTACGCCTTAAAGGTTCAGCAACCGAATGCAGATTTCGACAAAATACAGACCGATTATCTGCAAAAACTCGAGGAGTTTGTCACCAAGTATGGGGCGGCTGAAGATGCTGCCGAAGCCATGGTGACTATCGCGATGTCCCGCGAGTTCGAAGGTAAGGGAGAGCAGGCTATCGAGTGGTATCAAAAGGCTAGCAGTGCCTTTCCTGAGCAGTTGTGGGGGCAGAAGGCCACAGGTGCCCTGACGCGTTTGAAGCTGGAAGGGAAGAAGTTTCCTTCGATTTCGG